>NZ_NVQC01000021.1 GCF_003044035.1 Candidatus Methylomirabilis limnetica | reverse complement strand
CACTGGCTCTGGTTTGGCCATCGAAGAACATCTCCTGTCGCTCGTACGGATAGGCCCGCACAAAGGGCATGCCCGAATAGCGCGATCGCATACAGAAGAGCTTGACCTGCCGCTCCTCTCCTGCCATGCGGACCCAGGCAGCTCCCCAGTCGACTTCCGCCTCCTGCGCGAGCTCCGGGTCTAAGGGGATGACCGCTGTGACTGTCGGCCATCCCAGCCGGGCCTTCTGCTCCCGCACCCATCGTCTCACCGTCGACTCCGCCCCTGGAAAGGCATACTCTTCGACCAGTCGGGTCCAGATCCGGTGCGCCGTGTGGCGATGCTTCTTGGGGGTCTCCTGATCCGTGCGGAGCCAGCCCTCGATGATGGCGGCGACCGAGTCCATCACCCGGGAGGCCGGTTCGTGCCTCCTCCGGTACTTAGGCTCCCAGCCAGCTAGAACCTTGCGGATCGTTTTGCGTGTATGCCCAGTCTCCCGCGCGATCTGACGAATACTCTTCTGATACACCCGAGCGGCCGTCCTGATGAGCTCGTACTGATCCATCCCTAGCACTCCTCTCCCTCCCTGTCTCTGGTGTGGTCTTGCTCGAACACACGAGAAACAGCGAGCGTATCAGAGTGGGCTCCTTTTGCTCGATCATTGCCGTGTTAGGTGGGTCCCTTTTACTTTAGCGAAATCACACATCCGTGTAAGCCCGCCCTGCATGAGGGCACGTGTGTTCACGGGGAAGCGCTCTGCCCGGTGAGACGCATCAGCTTTTCATCGAGTGCGGTTTTACTTGCCGCTGCCGCTTTCCTTGGTGAGCTTTTCCATGACCTGATCCAAACTGAAGCTGCCCGCCTTCATGCGAGGTGGGAACTCCTTAAAGCTCGAGAGCCATTGTCCCACGTACGCCTGTGCGGGGACCAGCATGTAGATGCGTTCCATCCTCCAGCGCCAATAATCGATGCCCTCATGGTCGGCACGCTCGAACGGGTCCATGCGAAGATTGAAGAGCTTCGGCAGGCGAAGTGGGACAAACGGTTCTTCCCACACTTCCGCACCATGCGCGCGCTGTTCCTGGAACACGAGCTTCCAGTTGCCGTAGCGGAGGTTGAGCAGGCTGCCGTCGTCGCTCCAGTAGAGGAACTCCTTGCGGGGCGATTCCTCCGTCTGGCCGCTCAACCACGGAATGAGGTTGTAGCCGTCAATATGCGCCTTGTAGGTCGTGTTGCCGATTTTCTTCGTGCCCTTGCGGACGTCTTCCTTGACGTTCGGGTCGCCCGCGGCGGCAAGCAGCGTGGGTAGCATGTCCTCGTGCGAGCCGATGCCGTTGAGCACGGTGCCGGGCTTAATCGTACCTGGCCAGCGGATGGCGGTCGGCACGCGCCAGCCACCCTCCCAGTTGGTGGCCTTCTCGCCGCGGAACGGCGTGGTGCCGCCGTCCGGCCAGCTCATGACCTCCGCGCCGTTGTCGGTGGAATACATGACGATAGTGTTGTCGGCGAGGCCGAGGTCGTCCAGCAGCTTGAGAAGCTGGCCCACGTGCCCGTCGTGTTCCACCATGCCATCCGCCTCGATGCCGAGGCCGGTCTTCCCTTCGGACTCTTTCTTGAGGTGCGTCCAGATGTGCATGCGGCTCGTGTTGAACCAGGCGAAGAAAGGCTTGCCGTCCTTGTGGGCCTTCTTAATGAAGCTTACCGCGCCGCCGAGGAACTCCTCGTCGATGGTCTCCATGCGCTTTTTGGTGAGCGGGCCTGTGTCCTGGATTTTCTGCGTGCCGTCAGCGTTGGCCCAGGAATGGATCACGCCCCGGGGGCCGAAGCGCTTCCTGAACGCGGGATCCTTCGGATAGTCCACGTTCTCCGGCTCCTCCTCCGCGTTCAAGTGGTAGAGGTTGCCGAAAAACTCGTCGAAGCCGTGGTTCGTGGGCAGGTGCTCATCCAGGTCGCCGAGATGGTTCTTGCCGAACTGGCCGGTGGTATAACCAAGCGGCTTCAGCAGCTCAGGGATGGTCGGATCGAGCTTGGTCAGCCCTTCCTTCGCGCCCGGCAGACCGACCTTGGTGAGGCCGGTGCGGATGGGCGACTGGCCGGTGAGGAACGCCGCGCGACCGGCGGTGCAGCTCTGCTGGCCATACCAGTCGGTGAACAGGGCGCCTTCCTTGGCGATGCGGTCAATGTTGGGCGTCTTGTAGCCCATCATGCCCTGGTTGTAGGCGCTGACGTTCCAGATGCCGATGTCGTCGCCCCAGATGACGAGGATGTTGGGTTTCTTCTCCGCCGCGTGGGCCGGTGCGAATGTACTGAGCAGCATCGTTGCGGCCATCAGCAACGATAGACTGATGGTCAATCGTTTGAGTGTCATGGAGTGCTCCTTGTCGATTGTTGATGCGTTGGTGGCGATGCGCTTGTGTGTGCCGCCGTTCCTCCTTTCAGTTGTTGGTTGATTCATGTTGTCGTGTGACCCGTTCATTTCCCGTATCTCGTTGCTCCCATTCCGTATCCCGCGATCGGCGTCTCAAGGGGGTCAGTATATCACGTCCCATGCCTTGAGTTTCTTCACAGCCGTACCGAACGGGCCGAGCTGGTACACGGCCGCGCAGGCCCCTGTTTTCGATAAGCCAGTGTATTTCATCAAGCAATTGCGGCACCTTCTGCACTTCGTCTATAATGACCGGCCCCTTCAACTGCTTAGCGGCCGCCGCCAGTAACTGTTCCCGCAGCAGAAAGGGACGCTTGAGGAGTTCAAGAAAAAGGTCGGTCTGAAGCAAGTCATAGCGCACACTATCCGGGGGAAGGCCGCCCTGAGAAATGCGGTTTTGCCTGTCTTCCTTGGACCCCACAAGAAGGCTGACTGCCTCTTCGGCAACTAGATCTTCAGCAACCGTGGCATCGTCTGTAACATGGATATACCTCCGTTTTAGTTACACTATTATGGAGTAGAATCCGTTTTGGTAAATTCATCAACATTCACAAAACACTATTCTCTTTCAAATACTATAAGTTCATAAGTATGAGTCCGCCTGTCTTTCCAGACCACGAAACTTCCCGCGCGCCAACGAACACGGCAGCGATGAGAGTGTGGTTGATTGAAGAGGGCAGGTTCCGGCCTGTAGAACCGGAATGTCAGGAGAACTAATAGCCAGTAGAACCGTCCATCGGTCCCGCTGAGTAAGACAGACGTGCAATTTATCGCAGCAGCCTCTCTTGACGAGAGAAGCTTGGACGGCGGTAGGGTACACCTTGCAGTAGGGGATGGCGCCCGCTCATTTCGGGAATAGGAGGATCACCGCGAAGCGAAGACCCCAATCGGGGCCACCGTCAGGTCGGTCCGCATAGACCCGCCCCCCCCAGTTGGAGCTGGATGGGTTGGCCGCCGATCTTCAGCATCTGGGCGACCGTCGCGTTCAGCGGTACTACCCACCGCTTGTTCTCCCAGTCGTAGGTGGACTCGGTGTTCAGGGCGAACGTCGTATAGGTCTTCGTGGTGAACGAAACGAACGGCTGCAGAAACGTGGTACTCACATCCGCTCGGCTGTCTCGACCGGCGAACGACCAGATGTGGTTGGCCAGCAGGCCGTAGGTCCAGCCGCTGTCCTGCTTCAGAAAGACAGCCGTCGGGCCTGCGCCCCACTTTTCGGCGCCGAGCGCGTCGTCGCTTGCGCTGGGATAGAGGAACACCGGCCCCACGCCCCAGATCCAGCCGCGGCTGGTCGGCGCACTGGGCGAGAGGAAGAAACTCTGGACAATGTCGCCCAGCCCGCCCGTATCGCGGCCCCCAGCAACGGGGGCTTCCGCGTGGATGAACGGCACGATCGTCCTGGTAATAAGGTTCCACTCTGCGGTCAGCGAGAACGGGATGACCGGCTGGACGTTGAGCAGGTAGCGCATGGCCTTTGCAGAGCCGATGCTGAAATCCCAGTTGCTCTGCAGCGGCACGCTGATGAGCTTGGCGACCGGGTTCTGGAGCTTCTTGGCCAACTCGGCTGCCTCGTCATTCTGACCCGCCGCGCCACCGCCACCGGATGGGGTCGCTTCCTTCTGCGATTGGGCAGCAGCGTCCTGCTCCGCTACAGCGATATGGGGGGCCATTGTTGCAACCAGCGCAACGAGCGCAATCACCACGGGGTGAATCCGACGCTTGAGCTGGTGGGCTGATGTGTGCGGTATGTGGCTTGGCATTATGAGTCTCCATCCCACCTTGGTGAGGAGAGGGTTCGGTCCGCCCGTTTCCCCCTCCTTACGAAGGAGGGGGTTCGGGGGATGTTGCTTTCCGGCGGGCTACGGCCTGTCTTCGATTTTCATCTTTCGCCGCTCGGGGGCGTAGAACCTGCTGCCGGTGCTGAGAACCACTGATCCTTTGGCACCACCTTTGGCGCCTCCGGGTCACCCTCGTAGGCCGGCGTCATGATCTGCACACCGTACTCGTTGAACACATCGAGGATGTTCTGGTGCAGCGCCGTGTAGAACCGCGCCATACCTTGCGGGTTGTCGCAGTAGACGTTGAGCTCGTAAGTCACGGCGAAGTCGCCCAGGGACTTCTGCAGCACGAAGGGTGGCGGCTCCTTGAGCAGTCCAGGCGTACGCTCGGCGGCAAGCCGCAGCATCGCTTCAACCTGCCGCCAGGATGTCTCGTAGCCAATGCCAACGGTAGTATGCAGAATCAGCCCGCGCGAGTGCGCGAGTCTGCTGTAGTTGATGACGTGACTGGCGATGATTACCGAGTTCGGGACGGTGATCTCCTCGTTCTTGATGGTGCGCAGGTGCGTCACCACAAGCCGGATTTCAGTTACGTCGCCGGTGATCTCGTTAACCCTGATGCGATCGCCGACTTTGAACGCGCGGCGGTAGATCACGGAATAGCCCGCGATCAGGTTGGCGATGAAGGACGACGATCCCAGCGAGAAGAGTACGCCGAGGAAGATCGTCAAGCCCTTGAAGGCCTCCGAGTTCGAGCCGGGGATATGCGGATAGGCCATCACCAATGCGGCCACGATGATCAGCGCGCGCACGATTTTGTACGTTGGCATGGACCATTCACGCTCGAAATTCCTGGGTGCAATCGTGCCATTCTCGATGCTGGTGAAGAACAACCGTGTGAGCCTAAGGACATAACGCGTCACGATCGCCAAAATCGCCACAAACGCCAAACCTGGCACGGCATGGAGCACCCCCATGCCGATGTCGCGCAGCGGGTCGAGCAACAGCGCCAGTAGCCGCCCGGCGAACGCACGCGTCCACGGGTACAAGCCGAGGACGAGGTTCAAATAAAGGTAGACGGCAACCAGAATCAGGAAGCCCTGCAGCCCCTGCAACAGGCCGCGCACCGATTTCCACACGAGATCCGCCTGAATGATCTGGTGGGACTGGGCCTGCAAGCCTTCGATCCGTGACCTGAGGAGCCGCTCGACGAGCGCGTCCAGCCACCGAAACGCGCGCCGGAATCCGAACAGCAGCAGCGCGAATACCAGCGTTGCGCCGAGCGCATAGCCGGTGTGGAGCAGCAGCTCGCGCGGGTTGCGGTCGTGCCGATAGGTGTCGATGGCCGGCGCAATACGCTTAAGCGTGGCCTCCGCGAGCACCTGGCGCGAGACGCCCTCCAGCGCGGCATCCGCGTCCAGAACGCTCATGATCGGTCGATCCCCGGCGAGGAGGTTGGATCGATCCCCCGCCTCGACCACGTGCAAGGTATTGGTAGACACGGACCGATCGGCGGCAATGGCCTCGATACGCCCGCTGACGGTCAGTGCGCGCCTCTCAGCCGGGTAAGCCGTCACCCCGCGCACGCGAAAGAGCACCTCTCCGTCCAGGGTAACCGCCGCTCGCGCAACATCCGTTGTCGCCTCAATGTCGGACGTTATGGACGATATGTTCCCAGCCGGGACAGCTACTTTATCCTGCGCCCAAGCGCCCGGCACGAGCAGCGCTAGCATCGCGATGCAGGCCACAAGGGCAGTCGTCGGTCGGTTCATAGCTCTTGGTCCTTCTTCATGAAATGACAGGGGCCAGTAGGGTGAATGGATTGGCTCTTTCCTGGTCCGGTAAGTTATCACAAAAGCTTTGTTGCGGCAAAGATACGGCAATCCCAGGGGGACACATCCAGCTATTACTGGGAGCACTATCTAGATTGCACTCTTGCACAACATCTCCAGCAACTTCCCCCTTTAAAAAAGGGGGATTGAGGGGGATTTGCTGATGGTTCAAATCCCCCCTTACCCCCCTTTGCGAAAGGGTGGCAAACTATTTTATGCTCCGAGTACTATCTCACACGGCTCACCAGTACCGTCAAGCGCTCCCCTATTACGTCACTGCTCGATCCACGCCAGTGCGGCAAAACGACATTAGCGCGCATGTTCGCAGAAAGCAAACATTCAACATGCTTTGATCTCGAAAGCCCTGCATCGCTTCTGGACCATGCTGGCCCACTATCACGGACAGACCTGGAATGCCTCTGAGCTGGGTCGCTCCATGGGACTGTCCGACAAGACCGTGCGCTCGTATCTCGATATCCTGACCGGAACTTTTATGATCAGGCAACTCCAGCCTTGGCATGAGAATATCGGGAAACGCCAGGTGAAATCGCCGAAAGTTTACTTTCGGAATTCGGGGATGCTCCACAGTCTGCTCAACCTTTCCGATTTTCATGCACTGACCGGGTCTCCTCGGGTCGGGGCCAGCCCCGGTGACGGAATTAATGCCCTCCGCCCCAGAGGTATTGCCAAGCGATCCCGACCGCGTCGAAGTCGGTCCCTGTCCGGGTGTATGCGCCGACGCTGCCGTAGAGTTTGATCGAGTTGTGCCGATCCACAGGCAGCGCTAGGGTAACGCCTACGCGTACGTTCTCTTGCCGATCATTGCCACTCACGCCGGCGACCGTCGTGCGCCCGCCGGTGTAGTAGGTGCCATCCACCGCTCCCCACGCACCGCGACCGAAGTTGTAGACGAGGTGTCCCTCAACGGAGTAGATGGGGTCCCGCTCGAGAGTCTTGCCGCCGAGAAAATTACCGTTGTCGGTGTAGAGGGTGACCCCGGTGGCGAGTTCCAGCGTCACCGGCCCCAAGGCCTTGGAGATCCCGACCTCCGGCCTGACGGACCAGCGATTGGTCCCGATATTCAGGAGCCTGCTGGAGTCGTATTGGCCGCCGGGAGTGGACACCAGCAGGCTGGCCCCGACGATGACGTCCTGCCTGTAGTCAGCGAACTCCTTCAGCGAGAGGGCGGGGGCTCCGTAGAGGTTGACCGAGAATCGGAACCTCGGATCGCCGAATCCGGACACATCGCGTTGACGAGGCTGCTCCGCAATTGTGGCGCTCCCCGACGTCCAGGCATAGGGCAGAATCGCGATGAACTTTCCGGACTTGCCCCACACATCCAGGGAACGGACGTAGGCGAAGACGGTGGCATGGGTCTGGACTTTGGCATCCCTCAACGGCACCGATGCATCGTCCGGCACGCCGTTTTCCAAGTAGCCATAGCCCGCGATCAGGAAATTCAGCCCGACCGGGGTGTTTACGTACGCTCTCGGCTCGAGCTCCTGTGCGTGCACACCAGAGGCCACCACCACAAGCGCGATCACGCCAAGTGCCGCGCCCAATAAGCAGGTCATGACGCCCCATGGCGCTCCTCCACGCATTACTTTACCTCGACCATCACCATGTATTACGGGGAGCATTAACTAGATTGCACTCTTGCACAACATCTCCAGCAACTTCCCCCTTTACAAAAGGGGGATTGAGGGGGTTTTACCGATCGTTCAAAACCCCCCTTACCCCCCCCTTTGCTAAAGGGGGAGACAAGCTATTTTATGCTCTGAGTAATAAGTCTTGACGGTGATGGTCCCCTGGCCGCCCTTGCCGACGTCGTTTCCGTCAAGGCTGATCGATTGGTTACCGTGCTTGGGCCATGTGGTGCGCCAGACGTGGTGGCGTCCGTTCATTTCGGGAACAGGAAGATCACCGCGAAGCGAAGACCCCAATCGGGGCCGCCATCAGGCCGGTCCGCGTAGACCCGCCCCCCCCAGTTGGAGCTGGATGGGCTGGCCGCCGATCTTCAGCATCTGGGCGACCGTCGCGTTCAGCGGCACCATCCACCGCTTGTTCTCCCAGTCGTAAGTGGACTCGGTGTTCAGGGCGAACGTCGTGTAGGTCTTCGTGGTGAACGAAACGAACGGCTGCAGGAACGTGGTGCTCACATCCGCTCGGCTGTCTCGACCGGCAAACGACCAGATGTGGTTGGCCAGCAGGCCGTAGGTCCAGTTTCTGGCCCGCCGCGCCACCGCCACCGGATGGAGTCGCTTCCTTCTGCGATTGCGCAGCAGCCGCCTGCGGCGCCGAGACGGCATGTGCTGCCATTGTCGCGACCAACGCAACGAGCGCAATCCCCACGGGGTGACGCAGACGCTTGAGCTGGTGGGCTGATGTGTGTGGCATGTGGCTTAGCATGATGAGCTCCCATCCATTCTTGGTATGGAGAGGGTTCGGTTCGCCCGTTTTCCCCCTCCTTACGAAGGAGGGGGTTCGGGGGAGGTTGCTTTCCTACGGGCTACGGCTTGTTCAATGCTGGTCAGGACTCCTTCGAGATTCTCAAAGATCTCCAGGTTCGTGAACCGAAGGACCTCGATCCCGAAGCGCTCCAGGTAGGTCGTGCGCTCCCGGTCATACTCCATCGCTTCCGGAAAGAAGTGCGAGTCCCCATCGACCTCGATCGCGATCTTCGACCGTGGAGCGTAGAAGTCAAGGACGTAGGCATCGACGCTATACTGCCTGCGGAACTTCGTGCTGAATTGCTTGCCTCTGAGGTGGTGCCAGAGCCTGCTTTCGCCGTCTGTCGCGTTGTTCCGCAGGGCTTTGCGTTTGCTGAGTTCGCTGCGCTTGTTGAAGTGCTGGGTCAGAAGGCTACCTCCCCCTGACCCCCTCCTTTGAAAGGATGGGGGAAGTGCATGCTGGAAGGCCAGGGTACCCACGGAAAACCCGGAAGAACCGATTACTTATTGATCTTGCTGATCTTCGAGCCCTGCAGGCCGAGCCCCGCCATCAGCCCCTTCTGGGCGAAAAAGAACGCGTAGACCCCCTTCTGAACCGTTGTAGTCGTCAGCGACTTGGCAATGCCTTGGTCCACGATCACGATACTCGGGCCGGCGCCGACCTCCCAGCCGTGGCTCTCGTCCAGATACTTGAGCGACGCATCGTCCATGAACATCAGCGCGTACCCGAACGTCTGTGCGCCGGCCTGCAGGCCGTACGAGGCGGCGACCGTATTGTAGTAGCCGACCGCCTTGTCGCCCTTGCGCAGGACGCCCTCGCCGTAGTGTCCGCCGACGATGAACCCGGCCTTAATGATACTCGGGAAGACGAGGATACCTTTGGCCTTCGCCGCAAGATCCTTGGCCACGGGCTCGCTGTCGTACAGGGTCTTCAAGGCAGCATCGGCGTCACGATTGATCTCGGCCGCAGACGCCGCCATGACCGGGTGCGGGCGCAGCAGGGCCGCAGCCGCCATCGCGACAATGATCGCGGTTCCTACAATTCGACCGTATGTAGACATGGGTTTCTCTCCTTGTGATTCGCCTCATTGGGTGGCGTGAAGGTCCCGGGGCCGGAACACATGGTTGACGACCGGGCTACTTGACCAGGGGAATCCCCTCCGCCAACTCGTAGCGGATAAGCGCCTCGACCTTGTTCTCGATCTGGAGGTAGCGGGCGACCTTTTTTTCCGGCAATGCCTGGCGCAACTTCGGCAGGTAGGATTTCTTGAGTGTGACCCGATCCCCCTCGATCGCCAGGTACTCACCCACGAGCTTCTTGGCTGCCTCGTCGCTCATCGCCTGGTAGTTCTTGGCGAAATCCTGGATCATCGCGAGCATGCGTCCATTCAGTAGTCCGAGGTCCTTCTGATAACTCTCATAGACCGGCCAGAAGGCCTGGGTCTCCTTCTCGGTCAGGTCCATGTTGACCGCGACCAGCAGCTTTTTGTCGGCCTTGATCTTTTCACGCATGATCTGCATGGTGTTGGCCGGCTTGTCCTGCGCCAGCACCGGAAGGGCCATGGACAACAACAGCAGCGTGATGACAGCACATCGAATACGCATCGATCTCTCTCCTTTTTTAAATTGTGAATTGTGAATGGTGAATGGTGAACGCCACGTGATTGTGGCGTCTGCCCATGGGGCTCCTACTCCGTCACCTCGGTCCACGCTGGGTCGTAGTTATACTCGGGCATCGCGGCCGCGATGCCCGCGGTCTTCGGGCCGAGGTCCTTCTCGTAGACGTCGCCGTAGTGGTTCACAATGAAGGTCTTGATGCCGGTATGGCCGTAATCGGCAGGGAAGGCCACCATCGCAAAGCCGGCAATCATGCGGCCATTGATGATGTAGTCGTAGCGGCCCGCCGGCGCCGTCGGCCCCTGACGCGTGAGGATCTTGAAGTAGTAGCCGTTGTAGGGGTCACCGGACTGGTGACCTTTGGCGTCGTGAATCATAGGGCCGATCGGGCTCAGATCCTCGCCCTTCGCGGGGTCGGCATCCCAGTAGAGACCATCGTGTTTGCCCGGAGAGCTGCGGATCTTCCGGGCGAACTGCCGCACATTGGTTCCGTCGCGCGGCTTCGAGGCATACTGTAGCTGTGCGCTGACATAGGCCCGCAGTGTCCCGATGGCCTCCAGCTCGTTGGCACCGATGAGCCGGCTGAGCAGTTCCTCCCGGCCGGCGTCGGTGTCGAAGCGCCATGTCGATCCCTCCTTCACCAGCGGCATAGGAAATGGCCGGGCTTCGTAACCAATCACGAGCGTCACGCTTCCGTCGTCCTCGGGCCTCAGCAACTGGTACTCGTCGGCGAACTTAGCGAATCGCGCACGATTTTCACGGTCGCGGGTCTTGTCCACCGTGAGAACTAGGTCGCGGTGCTTTGTACCGAAGATTTCGACCAGCGCCTGCTCGTCGTTCGCTCTCGCGGCCTCGACCAGCGCCTTCGCTCCTGCTTTAGGCGAGTCGAAAAGGCGCTGCCCTCCTGGCGTCTGTGCGGAGGCAGGCGTCGCCGAGAACATGAACGCTGCCGCGACGAGTAGGCCCCTTACGATCATCTGCTCAATGTGTCTCATTGGCTGCCTCCTCTATCGCCGCCCGCCACCGCCACCGCCTCGCCCGCCACCACCACCGCCACCACCGCCTCGCCCGCCGCTCCAGCCGCCACCGCCACCGCTCCAGCCGCCGCCACCACCACCGCCACCGCCGAACCGGCTCTCGGATCCACGCTGGCTCGCGCTTGCCATGCTCGCATTCGAGCCGCTTCCTCCGAACGCGCCATCGCCGCCGCCCCCGCGCGAGGATACTGAGTCGCCGGGCCTTGTCCCCTGGGCGCTCGCGACTTGCCCCTGCTGCTGCGGGCGCCAGGCCTGGCCGCTCGGCTGGTTGGTGGCCGCCGCCCCCTGGCGCTGCCCCTGCGGGGAGGCAGCCGTCTGCTGCGTCTGGACTTGCTGCCGCAAGGTCTGGCTCGGTTGGGTCTGAGCTTTGTTCGCTCCTTCCTGTTTTTTGGTCTGGGCCTCACCACGCTGTTCCTGCCGCCCCTCCTGCATCTCCTTTCGGTGTGCCTGCCTGTCTTCGCGAGCCTCGTTGGCGTAATCCATCCGCTCCTCTTGCAGATCTTCGACGTTGTAACCGCCGTAGATCGCGTAGGAACTCCAACCGACCACGTACGCAGTCGGTGCGCCGTAGTAGTAGACCGGGTAGGGCGTAGGATAGTAGACAACCACCGGTGCGGACTGGGCGACTACGACGACGGACGGCTGGTACTGCGGCACGTAGATGATCTGGGGATTGGCCTGCACCACCTTGATGACTTCCTTCTCGACCACTATGATCTGCTTATCGTCGGTCTTGAGGTTACCTGCCGAGTACACCTTCCGCCGGAAAGCCTGGATCGCGCTCATTACGTCCTTTTGCTGGCCCACGACAGCTTGGCCGAGTCGCTCCGTCCAGTCGAGATCGTCGCTCATCTTTTTGACGACCTCGGGGTAGTTCAAAAGGTTACGCGTCGGCTCGGGCAGGCTCGGGTCAGGTTTGAGATTCGTCTCTTTCTTGTGCTTCTCGATGAAGCGCTGCGCCTTGACGATGTCCAGCGGCCTCGTGGATGCCGGCAGCAGGATCGCGAGCAGATCATCGGGGTAGAGCGCGACCGGTCCGACCAGCTTCTCCAGCGCAGCAGCAGACAGCCGAGGCGCCGAGGCTGGTGCGCTCGCAGAGGCTCCAGGCGTGACTTGGGCGAGGGCGCTCACTGGTACAAGACAGGCCACTGTGAGCGACATTACGGCCCAAAGGTACGCTCGATATTTGAATTGCCACATGTTCCTCACCCCTCCTTGTGCGCAGCCCGCTCAGCCTCTTTGTCCACCTTATTCCCCTGTCTAGTTTTTGGGGAGCATTATACCCACGCCACATTGCCAGCCTCCGCCATGATCTACTGTACGAGTGGCGCGGCAAGCACCCGACCAGCAGGTTCATTCCACATTCTCGATCTCACCGGGCCGCCAGGTCTTGTCGAACCACGGTTGGAGCGGGCCATACAGGCGCAAGAGCGTGTTCCAGCCCTTGCCGGGGATGGTCTGCACCCAGTTGTTTTCCTTGCCCGGCGGAGGCTTCGGTCCGAAATAGACGTCCACCGAACTGTCCGGATTAACCAGGAGTCCTTTGGTCTGGCTGCTGACAGCCGGCCACTGCTGGTCGGTCTGGAGCATCGAGCGGGTCTGGTTGTCGTATAGGATCACCGACCAGAAGTTGGCGACCGGGATATTGGGAGGCAGGTGAAGCTTGTAGTTCTTGCCTCCATCGAGGGGTTTGCCTTTGGAGTCGATGAATGCCGCCATATATTGCGACCCTTGTCCGACCATCTTCGAATCCATGGCCGGTGTTACGCCGGTGGCATAGAAGAAGAAGGATGAGTAAGCATCGAGGATGAGCGCACCGTTGTCCTTGAACTCATACCCGCCGATGAACCCGCCACGCCACGCGCTGTTCGGGTAGTAGTAAGCGTCCTTGAGGCGCATCCGGAAAGTGATGGCGCGTGCGGTTGCGTCTCCCACGGCTGCGGCTTCTGTCAGGAGTTTCTTCATTCTGGAATCGGGTGCGAAAGGCTTGCCCTTCTGGATTCCAATAGAGGCATAAAAACCCAGTGTAACCGGGTCAACCGACTCACTCGGCTCCTCCTGAACCACCTTATTGAGATACTCCCAGAAAGCGTAATCTGCCGGGGCATCGGTGCTGAAATCCCTGCCGGAAACGTTGACGAAATTCAATGCCGGCGGATTGGCAGCCTGTGACAATGGGTAGATCTTCGTGAACTTCTTCACCAAGTCCACGCCCGGTTTCGGGTCGCCGTCAACCAGAAAGGTGCGCCACCCGGCCCAGATACTGAACGTCGCCGGCCGCACGACAGAGTAACCCTCCGGGACCTCTCCTTTATAACCGGGTGGAAGGAGCAGATACTTGCCGCCCTGTCCCTTGTCGGGCCCCATGAAGCCCAAATCGACGACAAAGTGATACCACATATCGTCGATCAACCCGAGGACCTTTGGCGGAACCTCGAGGACCAGAGGGCCGTTGCGCAGGTCGAGCCAGAACCATGTGTACGGCGTGTTATTGTTCGGGGTCAGGAAGATCGACCGCGCGTTCATCATTTGCTCGAAGATTGGCACGGTTGTGTTGGCCGGTCCCACCTCGAGTATCCCCTTACGATTTGCCACCTGGCTCACTGGTGCCAGCCCAAGCAAGTAGGCCTGAACGGCGCGCTGGAAGTCGAGATTGTCGTAGAGTTTTTCGACCGTAGCGTTGTCTGGGAAGCCGTCTAAAAACTTGAGCGTACCCAGCCGAGTCTCCACTTTGTCCGGCGACGCAATTCCAGGCGGGATCTTCGTGCTCATCTTCATCTTGGGCGACTCTGCCCAACCCGGCAGCGCAAGGCTGACTACCATCATGGCCACGAGGGCCGCTTTAAGCATCCATGTTCTTTTCATTGTCAGTTGTCTTATAGCGACCGACATTATTCGACCCCCCCCTGTTGCGTGCATTTGATCTAATCCGACAGCGCCTTTTTCAAGGTGGCCATCTTGCGGCCTCGTTCCGTCTCTTCCTTGTCAGCCATTTTCACTTCCTTCAGTTCGATCGTCACCTTGGCGATCTTGCCGGTGAACGTGAACGGTACCGTGTAGGCTTCGGTGACCGGTGTTCCCTCATCCGAGCCCACGTCGGCCCCCTCGTCCGCCGAGAAGGCGCAGCACTGGGTCTGTTCGATCCGCCCCGTGCCTACCTGCTTCCCGTTGACGAAGAGCGTGCCCGTGCCGCCCTTGCCGAGGCCGCCGCCGTCATACGCGAACTCGAAGCGGAGGATTGCCTTTCCGGCAGGTACCGCCTGTGCGGCGGCCACCGTGTACCGCTGCAGCCCCAACCAGTTGTAGGTGTAGGTCGGCTTGCCTTCCTTCAGGTAGAGGCTCCAGCCGCCGAACCGGCCCGCCTGGGCAAGGATCACGCCGTTGGCCCCGTTCTTCGGGATCTCCACTTCAGCGGTGATCGTGTGCGACTTGTTCTTCAGGTTGATGAAGACGTTCTCGGACATCCCGGTCATTCCCTGGTAGACCGTCAGAGAGGTGCGGCCGGCCATCAGGTCCGGCCGTCCGACCATGGCGGCGTTGAAGCGTTCGAATAGCCGGTCGTCGAGGGGCAGGACGGAGTACTTGACCGCTTCCGTTATGAAGAGAGCCTGCATTTCCTTGAGCTTCGCCGGGTTCTTCGCGGCCAGATCATTCACCAGACTGAAGTCCGTCCGCGTGTCATACAATTCCCAGATGTCGTCTTCAAGCGGCCCCCGGACCTTGAATTCCCACGCGGCCCTATGGACGGTGCCGGCGAGCCAGCCGTCCTGGTAGATGGCGCGGTTGCCGAAGATCTCGAAGTACTGAGTCTTATGCCGGTTCGGCGCCTTAGCGTCCCCAAACGTGTAGGCCAGGCTCACCCCTTCGATGGGCGTCTGGGGCGTCCCGTTCACGCTCTTCGGCTCGGGCAGGCCGGCCGCCTCCAGGATCGTCGGCGCGATGTCGATGACGTGGTGCCACTGCGAGCGCACCTGGCCTTTCGCCGTGATGCCCTTGGGCCAATGAACCGCCATCCCGTTGCGGGTGCCGCCGTAGCTCGAGGCGACCTGCTTCGTCCACGTGAACGGCGTGTCACCCGCGACCGCCCACCCGGCGGCGTAGTGCGGGTACGTCGTCGGACCACCAAGCTCGTCGTAATGCTTGAGGATGTCCTCGACGGTCTCGTGCACGCCGTTGAAGTAAGTCATCTCGTTGTAGAGCCCGACCATGCCACCTTCGGCGCTCGCCCCGTTGTCGCCGACGATGTAGAAGACGAGCGTGTTGTCGAGCTGGCCGGTCGCCTCGATAGCCTGGATCAGCCGGCCGATCTCCGTATCGGCATACTCGCCGAAGCCGGCGAACACCTCCATCTGCCGCGCGAAAAGCTTCTTCTCATCCGGGCTTAACGTAGCCCAATCCTTGATGGCCTCGGGCTTGGGCGCGAGCTTCGTGCCCGCCGGAACCACGCCCAATTTGATCTGACGCGCGAGCGTCTCCTCGCGCAGCTTGTCCCAGCCCTGGTCGAACTTGCCCTTGTACTTCGTGATCCACTCCTTCGGCACGTGGTGCGGCGCGTGGGTGGCGCCGGGCGCGAAGTAGATGAAGAACGGCTTGTCCGGTGTGAGCGATTTCTCCGCTTGCACCCACTTGATCGCCTGATCGGTCATATCGGTCATGAAGTTGTAGTTAGGGTCATGCGACGGCTCGACCTGGTTCATCCCGTCATAGAGCAGCGGCGCCCACTGGTTGGTCTCGCCCCCGATGAAGCCGTAGAACTTGTCGAAGCCCGAGCGGGTCGGCCATCGGTCGGTCGGGCCCGAGGGACTGACCTCCCAGGCTGCGGTCTCGTGGGACTTGCCGAAGGCGGCCGTGCTGTAGCCGTTGAGCCGCAGCATCTCGGCGACCGGCGCCACACTGTTCGGGCGCTGCCCGGTTTGCCCTGGGAAGGCGGTGGCGGTCTCCGTAATCGAGCCCATATTGTTCGTGTGATGGTTGCGGCCGCTGAGCAGCGCCGTGCGGGTCGGCGAGCAGAGCGCCGTGGTGTGGAACTCGTTGTAGCGCAGCCCGGCATTGGCCAGGTGATCCACCGTCGGCATCTGGATGGGCCCGCCGAAGGCGCTCGACTGGCCGAAGCCCATGTCGTCGATCAGCACGATGAGGACGTTGGGCGCCTTGGCGGGCGCCTTGACCTCTAACCGTGGCGGCGGCGTGGCATTCCGGACATTGAACACGGTGCTGTGCGGGTACTGGGGCTCCGGGATCGGCAGCACGGTTCGATCAATCGCCGTCTGCGCCCCGGCTGTTGCAGCGCACGCTACCCCCAGCGCAAGGCTCATCATAACCTGTACGGTCATTCTGCTCATTCGTCTCATACCGTTTCTCCCTTCGAGCCTGGGCTCCATCACTCGATCCAGCCCTGCTGCCGCAATCTGGGCTTCATCTCCTCGGCGATTTCCTTCGCGGTCTGCTCGGCCCGGCCCTCGATCTTGCTGCTCCCGCTCGCCTCCCCGTACACCTTCATCCCGGTACTCACGATGAGGCCCAGCGGGTTGGCGGAAGCAATGGCGATGGCGAGCGGCACGGCGGCGCCCGGCCCCTTACTTCCGCCGGCTCCCACCGTGCCGGAACCGAGCTTGCGCAGCCCCTGAGCCGTCATCTGATAGCCCTCGACCGCCACGCTCAAGCGCGATGCCCCGGCGCCGAATCCGATCGCCATGCGCTTGGTGGCGCTGCCCTCCTCGACCGAGAGGAGATAGCCCCGGATTACGATGTCGTTGATCTGCGGTGTCACGCCGGCCGAAGCCAGCTCTGCGGGCAACCCTAGACGCCGGATCTCTTCGACCAGTTTCGTCGCAATTTCAGCGCCCACCCGACGGCCGGTCTCGATGTGCTCGGCGGTTTGGGGCGTCTGGGATACAGCCGACTGGTCGGCAAGCGCGGAGTCGGCCGGAACGTCGGCGGGCGTGGCGGCGAAGTCGTAGACCAGAATGTGATCCGGCCTGGGGATCTTTCTTTGGGGATCGAGTATCTGGCGGTCAGTGACCTTGATCGAGTCGCACCCGGCGATGACGACCGCCACTAACAGGCACAACACGATACGGCTCGCAATACTCCAACGCGTCGTCCTCATCTCACACTCTCCTCTCGTAACTACTCAGGTGTTTAGGCTGAAGGCTGAAGGCTCTGAATTATCTCGCAAGGCACGAATCAAGCAGTTCAAGACCTTCTCGGTTTCTATGGCTTTTGGTTCAACCCGATAAACCAATATTGCTACTTCATCAGCCAACTCAAATGTCAGGAGTTTTGTGTGATCACGCATGATTTGTCCCTAAAAACCTTCAGCCTTCAGCCTATCTACCTTGTAGTTACCTCCTCTCTAAGAATAAACCTTCTCCTGCAGTCCGGAATTGGACACACCTGACGGCGGCCCGGAACTGAGACACTAGCACCCGCTCTGTGCGCAGGCTAGTGATGTTTCGTGCCCGGCAGGGCGGCGCGGATCCGCCGGGAGAAGTCGGGCGCACGGTCGGCTGCCTGGGCCGCCTTGTTGATCCGCGAGCGTTCCTTGAGATCTTCGAACGGCAGGAGGGTGTCGAGCCTGCCTGCCTCATAGAGATACTTGGGGACATGCCCGCTCAGCAGAAGCTTCCATGAGAGAGGCAGGTGACCCGGATTGATCCGGGTATTCTGCCATACGGCGGTCGTGCAGTTCGTCGTCAGCGTGTTGTAGAACTGTGGCTTGTCCTTGAGCGCGTTGATCTTATGCATGTACTCCAGGAACACCCGCCGGCCATTCTCGATGGGCGCGTGGACCTGGTAGAGGTAGACGTCTTCTGGCGGATCTTTGCGATAGTTCGTCCGTACACGGATGACGTCGCGCTCATCGGCCACCACATAGAACAGCTCGTACTGCTTGAAAAATCCCTTGATCGTCGAGTACCCCTCCCCTTGCTCCTTGCGCGTCTCGATGGAGATGGCAATGTGGTCCCCGCCGTCGAACCCGAAACTCAGTAACGTGTGGGCGATGGCCGGTCCCATCCAGTAGGCTGCGACCAGGTCCACAGACTTGAGCTTGCGCAGGTCGAAGGTCTTGTCGTAATAGCCTGGCGTGAAATCGGTCTCGCTACGGTACTCGAAATTGCGAATATTGTGCAGCGTGATCAGGTCGCCATCGATGTTCGCGTAAGGCAGCACCGCGACCTCCGGCTGCCAGTCGCGATCGTTGGACGGCTGAATGGTGCTCCACCAGGCGAGCAGCAACAGAAACGCGGCCGCGAATGCGCCCGCCGCCCTCCAGCGCCGCCGCGAGAACAGCACGACAACCGCCGCTACGATCCCGGAGAGGCCGAACAGCCCTGCAACCGGCGCGCGTAATGCTTCGGTCAGCAGGCTGCCATAGAACAGCGCTAGCGCGCCCCACGTCGCGGCTGCCAGGACAACAAGGGCACCGACGAGGCGCCCAAATAGTCTTGCAAACAAGCTCAGCATGCTTCCACTAGGTTCGTGAGATCCGCGAGGAAGTGATCTCACTCGGCACAGGCGGGAACCAATACGATGCTGTGCTTATCGGCCCATCCCGGCGAGCTTCAAGAGCCGCTCGTACAAGCGTACCATGCCGAGCGTGTCCCGCTCGCAGTAGCGGAGCAGATCACGCCGCAGGCTCCGCTGTTGTGCTGCGGTGAGGGCGTCGGCGCCGAGTAGCAGTGTCTCAATCGCCGCCGCTGCCGAGCGGCCGTCTTGGATCTTGAGGTCGTCGTAGCCGAGCCCTGGTACGAGCGCCGGTAGCACCTTCTTGATACTGAAGCTTCCTCCGAAGTCCGGGTGGTAGACGTGGTCGCGCACAATCGGAAGAAGATCGCGGATCCGGCTCGAGAGCGCCACCAGATCGTCCTCCACGTGCGGGAGTGCCTCGATCAGTCCGTCGATGCACTGGCGCTCGAATGGTGCGTTGTAGGCGAGCACCGTGTTGACGCCCGCGCACGCCGCGATGAGCGCGCGCGCGAACTGCTCACGCGGGTCGTCTGGGCCCTCAGCCAACCATGCGTGGTGTTCGACTCCGTCGGCCTTGAGTACGTGGCAACTGAACTGCACCGGCACCTGGGCGTAAGGGCGGCAGCCCGGCCAGACCGGGATGGCGGGGTTCACGGTCTCGAAGTCGAGGAAAGCGATCGGCGGAGTGAGGGAAGCGAGCGCGCCGCGAAGGTCACGCTCGACGATCATTTCACCCGTCCGGACGCTATGAATCTGCCGACGCGCTGCGGGCGAGGCAGCGAACTTGCGCGGCAGATCGAAGAGCGTGTTGTAGCCGTCGGCTACGAACTCCTCCGCCTTGGCCTTGCGGATCCCGTAGAGCGAGCTGACGTGATGAGCCGGGAGGGGAGGCCAGCATCGCTCGATGAACGGGCAGGCATGCGGCGTCGTGCAGTGCGGACCGGTCTTGACCTCCGGCAGCGGACCCGCCAGCATCGACACAAGCTCCCCGGCCTGTTTTGGCACGGCTCGCACCGCGGAGCGGATCACCGACGTGACGTTCTCGCGCACGAACAGGTTCGAGAGGTCTGGGTAACGGCACTCGCGGTTGAGGTGCATGACCTCCGCACTCTTGACCGTGAGCCCGGCGCGTCGGACGACGTGCGCCTGGACGGCGACATCAGGGATGTGATCATTCTTGACGTCGAGAGTCGACTTGACCTCGGCCATGACGAACCCGTCGCGGCGCCGTTGGAGAATGTCCACGGCGACGAAGATGCCGTCCTCGAGGAAGCTCGCCTCGTAGACAACCGGCGCTTTATCCGCGATCGCCTGCGCTGTCGCGGCCAGTCTGTGCGTGACCTCGTGGTGCGGGAGGCCGACAAGGACACCGCCTGGCACGCACGTGCGCGCGAGCTCGCCGACGCGCCTGCCTCGCTCGAAGATCACCTGCAACTCCTCACCGACGGCGAGCTCCGGCGACTCGGGTTCGTGTACCATCCACCAGAGCAGTTTCCGGCACTGCAGTCCGGATATGTACTGGGATTTCGAGATCCGTATGACTGGTCGCACGCTGGTATGGGTTTGCGTCAACCAGCGGATAGCCTCGATCAGCACGATCTTCGGATCTCGCGCGGACCCGTCCCAGCGTGCCGCTGCGGTCTGCGTGGGTCCGTTCTCCGTCGGTGCAAGCCAGAATCCCCCGTAGACATTCGACGCCACCACCGTGAGTCGATCAGCAGGTCGCAGCCGACCGCTTCGAAGTCCCTCGCCGACGCTCTCCAGGAGCCGTTCCACGAGACGGAAGCACTTGTTCACCTCAGCAGTCGTCTGCCGTGAATCCATGTTTGCGCCACCCCAGCTGATTTGCAGGAAAAGCTGGAGTGGCCCATGGACGAGGAAGTAGTGCATCGCGTATGTGTTGACCCCGTGTCCTGCGCGGGCCAGGATCAGACTGTCCTGGACCCTTCCGGAGAGCGCCTCCTGTACATATTGTTTGATGTTGTAGGGCGACACGCTGAGAAGCCGTGTGCTGAAACACCACGAGCTCCGCTCTCTGAACCGCGCAATCAACTCCTCTGGTACTGGCGGCATGATGAGCCCTGCACTCTTCAAGAGCGATTCCGCCTTCGACAAGTTGCGTTCCTCTATGCTGGCCGGTCTCTCATCCATTGTGTCTCTTCCCTGCATCATCGCTTTTCTGCTTCCCACTCTTCCTGGCAGCCTGCGCAACGTTGGGCGAAGGGCAGGGCCTGGAGGCGGGGGAGGGGGATCTCCTCGCCGCAGCCGACACAGCGGCCGTACGTCCCCGCCTGGTGGCGATGGATGGCCGTGTCGATCTGGGAGAGCTGTTGCTGCTGCTGCGCCACCATGGCCAGACTGATATTCCCCTCAGGGGCCGCGCCCCAGCCGTGAGAACCCGGCGCGTCCCGCATCTGGGACTCCTCCCGCCGCTCAGCGAGCGCGCGACGGATCTGGGCGGCGAGCCGCTCACGTCGTTCAGTCAGCAATCCCAGGAGCTGCGATCTCCTGTTCTCTCGGTCGGTCTCTGTCTGATCTCGCTCGTTCACCGGTGACCTTTCTTCGTCGCAGCCACGGATCTTATTCGGAAAGCGCCAGCGAGAGCACGGGCTCTTGGCGGTCTTTTTGCAGCCGACTGGCGAGTCCCGTGTAGCGAAGCTGGATCTTCTGATTTTTCACGGCGATGGCGATCGCCTTCTTGGTTCCTACCAGGACGACCAGGCGCCTGCCTCGCGTGATGGCGGTGTAGAGGAGGTTTCGCTGAAGCATGACGTAGTGCGCGGTGTGGACCGGGATAACCACAACCGGATACTCACTGCCCTGGCTCTTGTGGATCGTGACGGCGTAGGCGAGTACCAACTCGTCCAGCTCATTAAAGTCGTATGTGACTTCGCGGCCGTCAAACCGGACGGTGACCTCGCGGTCCTCCAGATCGAGTTTGACGATCCGGCCAATGTCACCGTTGTAGACGTCTTTGTCGTAGTTGTTCCTGATCTGCATGACGCGGTCCCCAAGCCGGTAGAGGCGACCGGCGCGAAGCAGCTCCGGTCCTGACGGGTTCAGGAGCGCTTGCAGCGCCTGATTCAGTTGCATGGCGCCGATCGGTCCTTTCTGCATTGGGCTCAGGATCTGTAGTTCCTCCAGTGGGTCCACGCGATGCCGCGTTGGCAGGCCGCTTGACGCCAGCTCCAGGATTGCCGCTTGGACCTCCAGAGCTTCTTGTTTGGCGAGCAGGTAACAGTCGCCTTGCTCCTGCGCCTCCCAATCGGCACAGAACGGGAACTCCCCCCGATTGATTCGGTGGGCATTGATCACAATCTGGCTCTCCCGGGCCTGTCGGAAGATCTCGGACAGTCGGATGACCTGGATAAGGCTCGACGCGATGATGTCTCGGAGGATTGCGCCCGGCCCAACCGATGGAAGCTGGTCCACGTCACCCACCAGAATCAGACCGGCAGCCGGGGGGATGGCCTTCAGGAGGGAGTTCATTAACACCACGTCGATCATCGAGGCCTCGTCCACAATCACCAGATCGGCATCCAGCGGTCTGTGTTGGTCCCGCTTGAACCGACCATCCTTGGGGCTGAACTCCAGGAGACGGTGGATGGTCTTGGCCTCTCGTCCTGTGGCTTCACTCATCCGCTTCGCCGCTCGCCCCGTAGGAGAGCAGAGGAGCATTCGGCGATGTTTCTTCTCCAGGATCTGCAGGATGCACCTCAGGATGGTCGTCTTGCCGGTACCGGGACCGCCGGTGATGACCAGCAGCTTACGTATGAGGGCCTCACGAATCGCCTCCTTCTGTTGCTCCGCCAGGCTCAGCCTATTTACCTGCTCCGACCAGAGGATGGCGCGTTCGATGTCGATGTCCGCAGGGAGCGCACCGCCTTCAGCCAGGGCCTGCAGGCGCCGAGCGACCCCTTCCTCCGCCGCATACAGCGAGGCAAGATAGACCGCCACCCCTTGCAGCCCAGGCTCACAGATGACCCGCTCCTCGCGTCGAAGCCGCTCAATCGCCTGGGTCGTCAGATCCTCGTCCACCTCCAGAATGCCGGCGCTCGCCTTCGTGAGGCCGTCAAGGGGGTAATAGACGTGGCCCTCCCCGGCCAGCTCGGTCAGGACATGGATCACCCCAGCCTCTACCCGCATAGGCGAATGCGGCTCGATCCCAATCGCCTGGGCGATTCGGTCTGCGGTCTTGAATCCGATTCCGTAAATATCCTTGGCCAGCCGGTAGGGGTTCTCCTGGACGATGGCGATGGAGGATTTCCCGTAGGTCTTGAAGATCTTGGCAGCATAGGCGGAGGAGACGCCATGGCCCTGCAGGAAGATCATCACCTCCCGGATCTCTTTCTGCTCTTCCCAGGCGGCCCGGATTCGCTGAAGGCGCACCTCGCCGATCCCATCCACTGTGAGCAGGCGGGAGGGCTCCTCCTCGATGATGCGCAGGGTGTCGACGTCGAAGGCCTCCACCAGCTTTCTGGCGAAGATCGGGCCGATACCTTTGATGAGGCCGGAGCCCAGATACTTCTCGATACCGGTGAGCGTTGCGGGGGCGATAGTCTCGAACGCCTCGACCTTAAACTGTTCGCCGTATCTGTTGTGCTGGACCCACTCGCCGGTCAGCTTGAGGGTCTCGCCTGGCGTGACGGTTGGCAGGCTTCCTACAATGGTGGCCAGGTCGCGCCGCCCAGGCACCTGGAGCTTGGCCACCACATAGTGGTTCTCTTCATTGATATAGGTGATCCGCTCCAGCGTTCCCTGGAGCGTGTCGTATGACTGCGCAGGCATCAGGGCGCCACTCCGACGTGAGGGTTTAGCCCGTCGCCTCCTCGTACCAGGCCATCTGGACTGCCTCCAGCTTGGCCTCTGAGACGCCGTTAGGATCGTCGTCGAAATCCGCGAGCTCGGTGATCCACTTGTGCATAGTGGTAAACGGGACCTCCAGGGGATCCTGTTCAGGATGGGACTGAATCAGGGCCTGCGCGATCTCGTACGGGTCGTTCCAATACAGGCTCATCTTACTCAGCCTACCTCTATAAGGTTACCTTCGGAGCGTTGGCGTGCCGCGATGTCACAGTAGACCAGTCAATGGCTCGAAAGAAGGACTCAATGTAATCGGCTCGCTTCAGCCCGTAGTCAATCATAAACGCATGTTCGAAGACATCCATGATCATTAACGGGATGCCCCCGGCCAGGTGCCCCCCGTCATGCTCATTAATCCAGACATTACATGTTCGATTCGCGATCGGGTCAAGGCACAGGACCACCCACCCGATTCCCCTGATGGCGCCTGAGGCTTTAAAATCCTTCTGCCAATTGTCGTAGGAACCCCAGTCGGCTGCAAGCTTTTGAGCTAATCCTGATGCCGGGTCCAGCCCTTTTCCGCCTTTCACCATATTCCCAAAATAGTACTCATGCAAGCGCATTCCGTTGAATTCCCATCCAAATCGACGCTTCAGTTCTGCGTATTCCGGAACGGCTATCTTGCCCTCCGTGAGCATGTGATTCAACGCGTCGGCCAGCTTATTAGTATTGGTCACATATCCCTGGTAGAGCGTAAAATGGTTTTTAAAGAGCTGATCGCTCAATCCCTCGATGCCCAGCAACTGCTCGTAATTCCTTGCCTCGTAAGCCATTGGTTGTTCCTCCTCTGACGAACCGATAAGGGTTGACCCGTGTTTCCGGACCCATCACCCCCCCCACCTGTATCCTCCCCCTCAAGGGGGGAGGAGTTCGCGTGAGGTGTCCCTTCCCCCCACGAGGGGGAAGGTGAGGATGGGGGGGACTTTCTGGGCAATGACGTCCATTATTGCGACTGACGGCGCCATGTACAGAAGGGAGCATAGACACGCATGGAAGGAAAGTCAAGGCTCAAGGGTGGGTCAGTCCTGCTGAGCAGGCGAGCGGGTGGTTCAGGGCACAGGCGAAGTGCCGGCGGCGGAGCCGTCTTTGTGCGCGCGGATGCAGGCCAGAAAGCGTGGGCCAAGCTCCTGGAGCTTGCGCAGGCCGACCCCCTTGATCTGCAGGAAGGCGTCCTTGGCGGTGGGGCGTTCTCGTGCCATCTCACGCAGGCTGGCGTCGCTGAAGATGAGGTAGGGTGGGATACCGCGCTCTGCGGCCATGGTCCGACGGAGGACACGTAGCATCTCGAACAGGTCCTCATCGCTCATTTGGCCCAGGCTAGGCGGCACAGCCGGGCGCGCGGCCCGGGATGGCGCCTGGCGTACGGACCTGGCTACTGTCCGGAGAAGCGGCACTGCACTTTCTCCCCGAAGGACCCGATGGCCCCGTGCGGTGACGTCGAGCGTTGGGTACTCGCCCTCGCCACGTGCCAGACACTCCTGTCCCTCGAGTTGCTCAATCCAGCTCCGCACCGTCGCCTTCGAGTACTGTCGCAGCACACCGTAGGCGTCCAGTCGGTCGTGGCGCATCTCCGCGATCCGGGCGGTTTTGGCGCCACACAGGACGTCCGCCACGTAGCCGGCGCCGAACCGCTCCCCCATCTCTGTGACGGCGGCGAGGATCTGCCGCGCCATCGCCGCCGAGCCATCCTCGACGGCAATCTCGCCGAGGCAGACGTCGCAGGCTCCGCACGTGTCCGCGCGGGATGCCTGGCCGAAGTACTCTACCAGAAAGCGGTGCCGACAGGCGGCTCCCTGGCAGTAGTCGTACATCTCCCCAAGCTTTTGCATGGCACCCGGCGCCGGCAGCCCCTCCGCCATTAGAATGGACCGCCACAGGCCGAAGTCGCCGCCGGAGTAGAGCAGGAGGCACTCCGACGGCAGGCCGTCGCGCCCGGCCCGGCCCGCCTCCTGCTGGTAGTGCTCGATGGACTTGGGCATGCCGGCGTGGATGACGTAGCGCACGTCGGACCGGTCAATACCCATCCCGAACGCCACCGTGGCCACCATGACATCCGCCCGTTCCGTGATGAAGTCATCCTGCGCACGCCGTCGTTCGGCATCGGCCAACCCGGCGTGATAGGCCACTGCCCGGTAACTCAACCGTCGCAGCGCGTCGGCGAGCTGATCCACCTCCGCCCGGCGGATGCAGTAGATGATCCCAGCCGCTCCCCGGTGCCGCTCCAACGCCTCCGTGACCTGCCGCAGCCGATCCGTGCGCCGACGCACCCGGTAGACCAGGTTTGGGCGGTCGAAGCTCCCAACCAGGATCTCTGGCTCCCGTAGCCCCAATTCCGTGGCGATGTCCGCCCGCACTCGCGGTGTGGCCGTAGCCGTAAAGGCATGGATGGCCACGTCCGGAAAGACCTCTCGCACCACCCTGAGCTGCCGATACTCCGGCCGGAAGTCGTGCCCCCACTGGCTGATGCAGTGCGCTTCGTCGATCGCGAAGCATGCCACCCCGGCTCGCCTCAGCAACCCTAAGCATGGAGGCAGTACCAGCCGCTCAGGGGCCACGTACAGGAGGTGGTACCGCCCGCGGACCACGTTGTCCTCCACCAGCCGTCGCTCGTCGCTCGTCAGGCTGCTGTTCAGAAAGGCGGCCGGCACCCCGGCGGTGGTGAGCCCGTCCACCTGGTCCTTCATGAGGGCGATGAGGGGCGACACCACTACGGTCAGTGTCCCCATCGCCGCTGCCGGCGCCTGAAAGCAGAGCGACTTCCCGCCTCCCGTCGGCAGGATGACGATGGAGTCCCGCCGCGCCAGCACCGCCCTCATGGCCTCTTCCTGCAACGGGAGGAGCGTGTCGTAGCCCCACACGCGCTTTACGGTTTGCCTGATATTCTCCATTCCTACTCACTCCTTGCCTTCGACCGTGAACCCGCGACCCGGCAGCCACCCGAGACGTTCATTAATACCGCAAAAGAGGAAAAAACGAAAGAGCGCAGGCCACCTGACCTACTGCTGACCGGTGGTCTTGTCGGCCAGCACCGTCTTAATATCGTTTACCATCACCTGGGGTACCAGGGAACCCGTGCTGTAGATGTTGCGAACCTGCCCTGCCTGGTCCACCAGGAAGACCTTGAGGACATGACGGTATCGGCCGGTAAAGCGACCGCGCTCGTCGTAGATCTTGGCCCGATCCTGCCCAAAGCTTCTCAGCGTCGCCTTGAGTACCTGCTCCGAAGAAGCCGTCAGCATATGCCATCGTGACGACTCTACCCCGAAGGCGTGAGCGTATTTGGCAAGCTGAGCAGGTGTATCGTGTTCAGGATCCAGACTGATAGACAGCAGTACGGCCTGATCCTGAAGGCCCTCCTGCGCGAGCTTGATCTGGAGTTCTCGGAGGGCTATACCGGCCAGGGGGCAACCAAGCCGGTCGGAGCAGGTCGTGTAGATGAAGCTGACGACCGCCACCTTGCCGCGCATGAGAGAAGCGGTATTGACGCGGCGGCCGGCGGCATCGATCAGAACGAAGGCCTGGACATGCCTGATCACGGGAAGGTCGTAGGTCCCGGCGGCCGGCGGGGTAAACTTGGGCGAGAACATGCCCTGGATGTACGTGTCCTCGAATCCCGGAATCTCATGGGCGTGGGCCGTCCGGAAATCTAGCGCGAGAAGGGCTGCCGCAATCCAGACGCCGATCAACATCAGCCAGTACCTCATGCGCCGTTTGCGCGCCTGCGAGCATGAAAGTACGAGGCGAGGATTCCCGCGCCGCGAGTTGTCATTGCGAGCGACCGAAGGGAGTGCGGCAATCTCACTGTAGTTGCACTGCGAGATTGCTTCGGTCGCTGTGCTCCCTCGCAATGACCCCGAGGGATTTGCCAGGCAGCGCATGACTACTCAACCTTGGTGCGCAGCGCCTTGCTCCCGAAGTTCATGAGGTGAGCCCGTCCCACCGAGTTGAAGTCCGTGGTGAACTTGTACACGAGCTTCCCATTCTCCCACGCATAGGCCTTGAGCCAGTAGTCGCCCGGCTTATCCCATTGCGAGAGCAGCGAGTTGGTGACGTAGATGCGCGTGCCATCCCACGATTCAGACACCATGTTCGCCATCTCGCCAAGCTTCACCTGCTCGATCAGCTTGGCTTCGAAGGGATTGGAGATGTCGTACACTCGCAGCGTACCGTCCATAAATGAGGTGACATAGATCTTGCTGTCGTCGGGGGCGATGCTGATATCGACGGGAAGGTTCTCGCCGAGATCGGCGATGGCCTTGGTGGCCCAGGTCCCGTCCTCTTGCAGGTAGATGAGAACGAGCTGGTGGGTGAGCGCCGTTGCCGTGAAGGCGTAGTAGTGATTCGGCATCAGCGCCCATCGAAGCTCCAGCGGTGCGCCAGGAATCTGCAGGACCTGGAGTGGCTTTCGGGCATGGAAGTCCCAGACCACCACCGCACCGCCGAACTCCTTCATCGCGCTCGCATCCTTGACCAACTCGCCGAGAGGCCGCATGTAGTTCTTCTTGCCGGTGAAGGAGGAGGTGAGCATGCGGTTCAGATTGATGTTGACCCGCACGTCATAGCCATAGGGCGCCTCCTTTGGCATCCAGATCGTCCGGATGAAACGCCCCTCGTTAGAGTACTCCGCCAGCCCCGTCCTGCCTGAGTTGTCCGTGGCATTCGAGAGGGCCGTGATGAGCATCCGCCCCGGCAGGGCATAGAAGGTGTGGGGGCCTACCAGACCGCCAGTATCCTTTACAAAGCTCTTGATCGTCTTGATTAACTTGGGCTTGGCCGGGTTCGCGACTACGTCGAAGATGAAGATGAAGCTGTCGTCCAGACCTCCGGCCCACAGATGCCGCCGGTCGTCGGTGAACCCGGCATGGTGAGCCTCATGCCGCCCAGGGACAGGGGCCCGGTGGATGATCTGCCCGTATGTTCGGGACTTAGGATTCGAGTCAACGGTCACGAGGCTATCGTTTCCATCTGCCACCCCCTTGATCCCCAACGTCCAGACATAGATGTAGTCCTCTTGCCCGGTCACCTTCGGGAGAAAGGGAGACTGGCAGGTCTCATCGGCTAGAGCAGAGCCACCCATCAGCGCGATGGTCGCGAGCCACAGCATTGCTAACAAGCGATAGAGTTTGTTCATGCTCGTTCCCCTCTTTCGGTTTTTGTGGATTGCCACAACCCAAGCGTATTCTTTCATAGCGTCCCACTCACGTCAAGCCACCCTCCCGTCCCCACACTTCCCCCTTGAACAAACACGCCAGGCGTGCTAGAGTACCTCGAAACTGCAATAGCAAGATCGATCGAGACCCTGACGCGGCTCGATCGAGTGTCGAGCTGGGACGTTTTAGAATCTGCACGGCGACTTCTCCGGTGATCCCGCCGTTAGCCCCACTCATCAATCCGACCGGACAAACAGCGCGGGCGCTTCTTTGCTCATCTCTGATGACAGGTGCGCCCAACCACCGCAGTAGGAGGAGTATGCCGTTTTCATCATTCACCCTGAACGCTAACCTTTTGAAAGCCATCCACACCATGGGGTTTGAGAAGCCCACGCCGATCCAAAGTCTCGCTGTGCCGCCCCTCATGGAGGGCCGCGACGTCATGGCTACCGCCGTGACAGGGAGCGGTAAGACCGCGGCGTTTCTCCTGCCTATCCTCCACCGCCTCATGGAGAAGCCCAGGGGCACCACGAGGGCGCTCATCCTGGCGCCCACCCGGGAACTGGCGGCGCAGATTGCGGAGCACTTTCACGCGCTCGCCGTACACACGTCTCTGAAGGGCGCCGCAGTCTACGGGGGCGTCTCCATGGGACCCCAGGAAGGAGCATTCCGCCGAGGCGTGGACGTCCTGGTCGCGACCCCCGGCAGGCTCCTCGATCACTGCCAGTACCCGTATGCGCGCCTCACCGGCATCGAGTACCTGGTACTCGATGAAGCAGACCGCATGCTCGATATGGGCTTTCTGCCCGACATCCGCCGCATCCTGGCGCATGTCCCAAAGAAAC
>NZ_NVQC01000020.1 GCF_003044035.1 Candidatus Methylomirabilis limnetica | reverse complement strand
AACCCCTCCGCAATCCTTCGTAACCGGTAAATCCTGTTGCTGTTGCTTTTTCCCCACCTTCAGATATGATCCTTAATCAAACCGGGCAAATTATGTGCCGGACGGTATTGTGTCTGTCCCTATTTTCTCTATTTTCTTCCGTCTCTTCGCAGTGGCCGCTCTGTCATCGTGTGCCTTCGGATTGCTGTCGTTCCGAAATACCGCCTGGCGATCATTCCCTCGTTGCGTCACATGATACGGGTGGCCGAATGCGACGGTTCGAGCAATCCGTGGAAGGCGCGAGCATGACCGCGAGCACCACGAATTGTCACGATAATAGTGTCTGTCCCTATTTAACCTATTTACTGAGTTATTGTTTGGACGCGCCGCTCATGCGGCCGCCCATTCCGTGGAGAGCAGAGCGGCCTGCTCAAGGACGGTCTCCGTCGCCTTCTCCTGCTTGTCTGGCGGGTAGCCGTACTTGCGCAGGATGCGCTTCACGAGCACGCGAATCTGAGCACGGACGTTCTCGCGCAGCGTCCAGTCGATTGTGACGTTGGCGCGCACGGTCCTGACCAGTTCCTGTGCGATGGTCCGCAAGGTCTCGTCGCCCAAGACTTTCACGGCACTGTCATTCGTCTCCAGCGCGTCGTAGAACGCCAGCTCGTCCTCCGACAGCCGGAGTGACTCGCCGCGGGCGCTGGCCTCGCGCATCTCCTTCGCGAGTGCGATCAGCTCCTCGATCACCTGCGCCGCTTCGATGGCGCGGTTCTGGTAGCGGCGGATCGTCTGCTCGAGCATCTCGGCGAACGAACGCGCCTGGACGACGTTCTTGCGCCGTCGAACCGCGAGTTCCCCTTTCAGCAGCTTCTGCAGTAACTCGACCGCGAGGTTGCGCTGGGGCATCCCGCGCACCTCGGTCAGGAACTCTTCCGAGAGAATCGAGATGTCTGGCTTCGCAAGGCCGGCTGCGGCGAAGATGTCGATCACGCCTTCTGGCGCCACCGCACGCGAGATGATCTGCCGCACGACCTGCTCGATGTCCTCTTCGGGCCGCGCATCGCCCGGAGCGCGCTTGGCGAGCACGGCCTGGACCGCCTGGAAGAACGCAAGGTCGTCGCGGATGCGCAGCGCCTCGGCGTGCGGTACCGCCAGCGCGAAGGCCTGAGACAGTTCACGCACTGCCGGCACGCACCGGTCCTTGCCGCTCTCCTGCTTCAGGATGTGTTCCTGGGCGAGCGGGAGCATACCGAGCCGTTCCGGCGGCGTCCCAGTCGTCCAATTCGACCAGTTAAAGCCGTGGAAGAGCCCGGCGCACACCTCGTACTTCTCCAGCATCACGGCGACCGCCTCGTTCTGATCCAGCGCCGTGCGCCCGGTACCGCCGCTCTCGGTATACGTGGCCAGCGCCTGCTTCAGTTCCTGGGCGAGTCCGAGGTAGTCCACGACGAGCCCACCGGGCTTGTCCTTGAACACTCGATTGACGCGCGCGATCGCCTGCATCAGCCCGTGCCCGCGCATCGGCTTATCGATGTACATCGTGTGCAGGCTCGGCACATCGAAACCCGTAAGCCACATGTCGCGCACAAGGACGAGCTTGAATGGGTCCTTCGGATCGCGGAAGCGATTGGCGAGCGCCTTGCGCCGGGGCTTGTTGCGGATGTGCCGCTGCCAGTCGGCCGGATCGGAGGCCGAGCCCGTCATCACCACCTTGAGGGCGTTGCGCTCGTCCTCGGCGCCGTCCCAATCGGGGCGGAGCTTCACGATCTCGCGGTGCAGTTCCACGCAGATGCGTCGGCTCATGCAGACGATCATCGCCTTGCCGTCCATGGCCTCGAGCCGCTTCTCGAGATGTTCGACGATGTCCCTGGCGACAAGCTCCAACCGCTTTTCTGCGCCGACCACGGCCTCGAGCTGTGCCCACTTGGTCTTGAGCTTCTCCTTGCGCTCGACCTCCTCGCCCTCGGTCGCCTCCTCGAACTCTGGATCGATCTTCGGCCGTTCGGCCTCATTGAGCGCGAGCTTGGCCAGCCGGCTCTCGTAATAGATCGGCACTGTGGCGCCGTCCTGCACGGCGCGCTGGATGTCGTAGACGCTGATGTAGTCGCCAAACACCGCGCGCGTGTTGGCGTCCTGCAGCTCGATCGGCGTGCCGGTGAAGCCGATGAACGAGGCATGCGGCAGCGCGTCGCGCATGTGGCGCGCGTAGCCGTCGATGAAGTCGTACTGGCTCCGGTGCGCCTCGTCGGCGATCACCACGATGTTGCGCCGCCCAGAGAGTGCCTCCATTCGTCCCCCTCTCCCCACCGAGGGAGAGGGTTGGGGTGAGGGGGTTTCCGGAAAGAACTTCTGAATGGTGGTGAACACCACCCCGCCAGCCGCCACGCTGAGCAGCTCGCGCAGATGTGCGCGGTTCTCCGCCTGGACCGGCGGCTGGCGTAGCAGGTCCTGACAGCGCGAGAAGGTGCCGAAGAGCTGGTCGTCGAGGTCGTTGCGGTCGGTGAGCACGACGAGAGTCGGGTTCTCCGTCGCCGGCTCGCGGATGATGCGTCCGGCGTAGAACGCCATGGTTAGGCTCTTGCCAGAGCCCTGTGTGTGCCATACCACACCCACGCGCCGGTCGCCCCGGGTTTGCCTCCCGGATTGCGACCCGACTCGTAGCGGCCGCGTTCCTCGGCCACGTTGTCGGCCGCGCGACGCAGTTCCGCGGCGCGCAGCGTCTGGCCCACCGCCACCTGTACCGCGTGGAACTGGTGGTAGCCGGCCATCTTCTTGGCGATGCGGCCGTCGTCGTCCTCGAACACGATGAAGTCCCGCAAGAGGTCGAGAAAGCGGCGCGGCGCGCACAGGCCCTCGATCACCACCTGGAGCTCTGGTAGGTGCGCGTCGGCCAAGGTCTCGCCCGCGATGGTCCGCCAGGGCTTGAACCACTCGCGCCCGGCAGTGAGTGTGCCTACACGCGCCTCCACACCATCGGAGACGGTAAGCAACGCGTTCGGCGCAAACAGCGACGGGACCTCTGCCTTATAGGTCTGGAGTTGCTGGAAGGCGCTCCAGAGCGTAGCATTCTCGTCGGCGGCGTTCTTGAGTTCCACAACCGCCAGCGGCAAGCCGTTGACGAAGAGCACAACATCCGGCCGGCGCGAGTGCTTATTCTCGACGACGCTGAACTGGTTCACCGCCAGCCAGTCGTTGCCAGCCGGGTTGTCGAAGTCGATCACACGCGCCTGCGCGCCGCGGATGCTGCCCGCGGCGTCGCGGTACTCGACGGTTACGCCATCCACCAGAAGCCGATGCAGCGCGCGGTTGCGCGCCACCAACTCCACGCCTTCCGGCCGCGTCAGCTTGCGGAAAGCGTCGTCCAGCGCCTCCGCGGGCAGCGCCGGGTTGAGCCGCGCGAGCGCATCTCGCAGCCGCTGCACCAGCACCACCTGCCCGTAGTCATAGCGCTCGGCGGCAGGCTCTCCGGGAGCGATCGCCACGCCGTTCTTCACCGTCCAGCCAACGCTTTCGAGCCAGGCGAGGGCGGCCTGTTCGACGACGGATTCGGTGAAGGCGCGCTCGCTCATGACGGGTCGTCCTCCAGGAGGTTCAGCACGAGCCGGATCATGAGATCCTTCTGCGCCGGATCGCTTTCGGCGATGAGCAGAGCCAGTGCCACCATCGCGTTGTCCGCGAGTCGCGGGTTCCCGTCGGCGCGGAGCAACAAGGCATGGCACCGAGGATCCCCGCCAGACCGTCACCGCGCTCCTGCCCGAAGAGCGCCCCCGCCTGGCCGCGGCCGACGAGGTCGTCCCGCAAGCTTGCAGCGGCGGCCCGCGCATCGTCCAGGGAGAGCGCCGCGGTCGGCGTCACGGCACTCCCCGGCACCTCGGCCAGCCGCTCTTCGTCGTACTCCAGCAACAGGCGCCAGGAGCGGGTGTAGCGCTGCACCACGTCCAGCACGGCTCGCCCTTCGTCCGTGACGAGGGCATGAGTCGTCAAGGTGCGTGCCAGGAGCCCAACCGCCTGCTCGATCTCGCTCAAGCCCCGCTCCCGCAGGCGCCGCTCGTTCAGCGTGTAGCCGCGCAGCAGATGATCGCGCAGAGTGGTCGTAGCCCAGATGCGGAACTGGGTGCCGCACTTGGAATTGACTCGGTATCCGACCGACAGGATGGCGTCGAGGTTGAAGAACTCTATCTCCCGGACGACCCCGCGGCCCCCCTCGGTTTGAACTGTTGCATTTTTTGCAACAGTTGCCGCCCGCTCCAGCTCCCCAGACTCGAACACGTTCCGCAAGTGCCGTGAAATCACGGACTTGTCGCGGCCGAACAGCTCCGCCAACTGGTTCAGCGACAGCCAGACCGTCTCCCGCTCCAGCCGCACCTCGACCCTCACCTGACCATCCGGCGCCTGGTAGACGACGACTTCGCCGCCGGGGATCGCGTTCGAGGAATTGGTCATGCAGACACCTCAGATTTGGTGAATTGAGCAATGCTCATGATTGCGCTTTCGTAGTGACCAACCGCCCCGTGTGTGGTACAAAATAGTCATGCGTAAAAAGCCATTAGTCGAAACTAACCCCTACCTGAAAGATCCTGCGCAAAGACAGTCGCTGCTTTGGACGGCGGTGTCCAGTTCATCAGCTATTGAAGGCGCCCGCCTAAGTGTCTCTCGAACGTCTGCCCGTAAAGCTATCCATACAGCTACCATTCCTAAGAAATCCGCAACGTCCTCCGGACCACGCCGCTAAAAATCCTTTCCAGGTGTGCGCAATCATACTGTCGGAGCTGGCCCCTCGGCCTCTGGCCCCCAGGCCCAATCTCAGGGCCGTACTTGACCGCCCAGCCGACGCTCTCGAGCCACCCCAGCGCAGCTTGCTCCACGACGGATTCGGTGAAAGAGGTCATTCAGTCGGTCTTTTCCGGCAAACGCTTAAATAAGCAACATATGGATTCTAAAGGACCTGTTGTCTTGAAGTGGTGGTATTCCAAGTTTGCCCTTAAATAACTCTTATGCCCAGAAGGGCAGGTAACGGGCGAACTTTCGCGACGTACCTACGCTCTCGTCCGGTTTGATCATCTCCGCCTCGATGGTCGCCGCGATAATCTGTGACGCAATCGCCGCCTTATCCTCCGCAAGCCGGAAGCGATCACGCAGCGACTGGTTGGTCATCCGCTCGGACATCACCCACTTCAAGGCACAGTGCTGGTAGCAGGCCCGCACCCGGTCATTTCGATCCATCTCTTCGAACGGCTTCAGGCCAAAGATTGTCACAACGGTGCGCCGATGCCCGGCGCGAAAATCCGGCGCCGGCAATTGATATACCTCGGCCGCCTGAACCACGCGGTCAATGCCGCTGCTTTTCTCCTCGCAAATGCCCATCCGGCGCATCAGATCGGCGAGCCGTTCGTTACGGGACTGATAGCCGTCGATGAAGCGTTCCACCGGCACGATCGGCTCGCCTGGGTTGGAGATCTCGACGCGGTTGCTGTAAATCTCGACCATCACCGATGCGCCGCCAATGGTGAAGTCCTGGTGGATCAGCGCATTGGCGACGAGCTCGCGAATCACGATCTCGGGAATGAGCTTCACTTCCTTGCGCAGTGCGTCCTCGATGACCTCGTTCTGCGGCAACTGCGTCATCACGAAACGCACCAGCCCCTGGAAACCCACTGCGTAGCCCTTGGCGCCAATCTGGTCGAGCCGGGTCTCCAGCTTGGATGCCCCGGAATACACCACCACGCGCGCCGCCTTGCGCGCTAGGTCAGTAAAGTCGTCAAGGCGTTTCGCCAGCAGCAGAGCGCCAAGCCTGCGGATCGCGAATGTGCCGTTCGCCGCGTCGGTCAACCGATCGCGTGTGAGGCGGTCGATGACGCCGGCACGCTCGGTCGGGTACGGCAGTTTCAGCAGTTCGAAGAACGTCTGCGTATCGAGCAACTCGATCACCGCCTGGGCGTCGAGGCCCGTTCTGGTGTGCTCTTCCAGCCAGTCCGGCTCGCCCTCGGCGAAGATGCGCCGCAACTGGTCCTCGCTCATCGGTACCAGCGCCTCACCCGTGCGCATCAGATATTTGCCGTCCAGGTGATACGCGGTGCCACGCGGCCGCGACGGAATGTGGAACACCAGCACCCGACCGTGCGGATGCGCCACTTCGTCGATATCCACCCGAAAACCTACGGCCTGGAACAGCTTCTCCGCCATCGCGACGGGATCGTTGAAAGCTTGCGTGCCGACAACCGTGCGCGGCGGCTTGTCCGCGACGCCGAGCAGAAGATGCCCGCCACCCTCATTTGCCAGTGCCACGCAATACTCATAGAGCCGGCGGTTGTCGAACTGTGCCTTCGCCTCCTTGAACTCCAGGCGCTGGCGCTCCGAGGGCGATTGGCGCCAGAGGTCAATCTGTTCCGGTGTTGTCATGTCATGCCTCACGGGCGGTGCACGTGTCGCCGTCCCCGCTGCTTGCCCAATCGCCGACGTCGCCCGCCACCTCGCGGTACCCGACCGTCACGCCATCCACGAGCAGGCGGTGTAGGGCGCGGTTGCGCACGATAAGCTCCGCGCCTTCGGGTCACGTCAGCTTGCGGACGGCATCTTCCAGCGCCTCGGCGGGCAGCACCGGGTTGAGCCGCGCGAGTGCATCGCGCAGGCGTTGCGCCAGGACGACCTGCCCGTAGTCATTCCGCTCGGCTCCGGCCTCGCCGGGCGCGATCTCGAGGCCGTGCGTGACCCGCCAGCCGAGGCTTTCGAACCAGGCCAGGGCGGCTTGTTTGACGACGGATTCGCTGAAGTTGCCGCTCATCGCTTCTGATACCGCCAACGACTGGCGACGACCCCCAATTGCTCTGCGGACATACCGACGTTCTGCCAACCCTTGTCAAAGTCGATGTCGTTCGACTTAGGCAGCTGTTCGTCCGCTAGATCCCTGATCATAATTCGGGATGGCAGCATGGCCGCCTGCCCAACAAAAATAGCCTCCTGTCGACGAAGTCCAGACAGCATTTTCGTGAGGCCAGCCATCGAATCAGGAAGAATCCCCTTGACGTGTTCTCTGTCAGCCTCATTCGTGATGCGAAGCACGAGCCACGAGTTACATTGCGACAACACGGTCGCCTCAACCTCGCTTGGGCGCTGTGACACCAGCATCAATCCAATGCCGTACTTGCGGCCCTCCTTCGCGATTCGCCTGATCGCACCCTGAGCTGCACTGTATTGCGCCTCGCCACTATTTGGCACGTAGCGATGGGCTTCCTCGCAAACCAGCAAGACCGGACTCATCGCCCGCTCGTCAGCCGTCTGCCAGACCTTTAGAGAGAAGAGGGTTCGAGCTATCGCGGCGCTCGCGGTCCCTGCCACCTCGTTTGGCACTCCAGATAAGTCGACGATTCGCACCGGAACACCGTCACCAAGAAACTGAGCTAACACATCGGTCATCGGGTCGCCGGCTCCACTCCAAGACTTCATCATGAACGCAAGGCGCTCGTCCTTCATCAGGGAGTCGAGCTTTCTCAGGACTTTGTTGTAGCCCTCGTGGGCCTTCTTGTCCTTGTTGTCTGGTCTCTGTGCATTGATCGCTCCGACGAGACCCGTCTCATACTTCACGCCATTGATCGCACCGAACTCATCCAAACCCGATGGTTCACCGAGAAAGTATGGAATGGGCGCGTCGACCGTGAGTTTCGCCGCATCGAGCTTTAGAACTTTCGACGCGGAATACATCCTCGCGGTGAGCAGCGCATTCTTGACGATGTTGGACTGTGACGTAGCCGCGTCCTCAGCCTTGCCGACCAAGAGACCGATCGTTTCATCCAGGTCCAACAGCCAGTAGGGGAGAGAAAGAGTGCCCTCGTCCGTCGAGAGTCTCCTGTGGTCCGTGAACGCCTTGCCATATTCGTTGTGCGGGTCGAGCACGACGATCTGCGGTTTCCAGCTCGCGTGGCCAGCAACCGCCCCTCGGTCAAGAATGCTGTGAACGATTGCTGCGACCGCTCCGGACTTTCCGGCTCCGGTTGCACCGAGGACCGCAGTGTGCTTGCCGAGCAGTTCATTCATGTCCGCAAAGCACGGCGCGCCGCCTGACCCAACGTGCTCGCCGAGCTGAATGACCGCGCCCTTCTTATACCCGTAGATGGAGCGCAATTCCGACTTGGGCGTGAGATATACCGTCTGTTGGGGCAGGGGATACGTCGCGACGCCCCGCTCGAAATCTAACTTCGTGGTGCCGGCCGCATCCTGGCTCCACTCGCCCTCCCCGAACAAGTCGGCCTCGACGACTCTCTCATCGGCTGAGGCTTGAGACGGGATGCCGCGTTCAGACTCGTACTCCGCCTTCATCCTGAGTCGGCCCACGAGGGCGTAGATCAGTCGGCGACCGAAGTGGATTCGCACGATCGAGCCGAACTGGCCGATTGGATACGTCTCCCCTGCATACACACGAGAAAGCTCTGTCAGTCCGCGGTCCAATTCCGCAATGACGTGGGATCCGTCTACTTCAATGATCTTGCCGATAGCCAGGTTCTCAATCGGATCGGCCGGATTGCGTTTGTCGGCGTTCATCGCTCACCCCCAAGCAGCCGAGTGATGTTCTCGAACTTCCACCAGAGGAGGTCCGTCGTCGTGGGCGCTGACTGGGTGCCGTGGAAGAACCCTCGGTTGGCGAACACAAGTACCTGCTCCATTACGGCGGCGTCCTTATGCCACGTTGCCAACTGGCCAGACGGCCCGTTGTCAGAAGTGAAGACAACAATCGTGAGTTTTCCTCCCGATTCTCGAAGCGCGCGATCAAGCTCAAGATTGATGTGAGCGTCGCTGAAGCGATACCCGCAGACGAACAGAACGCACTGGGAACCGGCGCTTGGCCGGAGCACGCGGCGCGCGCGCTCTGCCAGTTGCGCGTACGGATCAAGCTGCGCCTCACGATATTTGGTAGAAGCCGGCCAGATGAGGATTCGACGCTCTTTGGCTCCCGCGATCTGAAGTCGATCTCCGACTCGCCGCGGCAAAGGGTCATCTGGGAACTCGCACCAGTTGATCGATCCGTGCAGCTTGAACACACGGGCGGCCAGCCCATCGCGATCGAATGTCTGAGGACTCCACCAACCAGTCACGCCTCCGTCGAGCCCGTCCGCGAACGGGACGCGCTCCAAGGCTAGCGCGTCCTCAAGTACGGTGTCGTAGTTCAAGACGAGGTAGTCCACTGTCTGACCGGACGTAGGTTTTCCTGGCCGCAGGGGGCGATGCACAGCTCTAATAAAGCTCTGGTGGGTTTCGATCGACACCTTCCTCTCAATGACTCCAGCGATTCCCCGCTTGATTTGATCGGCCGCCGTTAGCAGCTGCGCTTCGCCATAGGAGACTCCCCCGAGAGTGACATCCTTCTGTGTCGCACCTCGTGAGGTCCGGCGTTCAGCGATCGCCAGCAAATCAATGAGTTCGCTGAGATAGTCCTCGATGTTCGCGTCGGCAGCGCCCGCGAAGAGATCACGAAGCGCAGCAAGAACTTTTTTCGTCGTGTCGTCGAGCACGTCACTGCTGAGGGCTTCTTTGGTGAGCTCGGCTGTGAGTGGCAGTCCTGCACACTTGCTGCACCCAGCCCCAATCAAGAAGGCTCGGCCGCTCTGGGCGAGCAACTCTTCGAACTTCACCACGGCGTCGGCGAAGGGTTTCTCGTGAAGCGCGGAAAGATCATCGGGTGCATTCATATGGTCGGCTCCTTGATAAGCCGCTCTGCAACGTCAATCCGCAGCGCGCCGGAGATGAGCTTGGGTAGCAGCGTGTCGCGCAGGGCGGCGAGGGTGCGGGACTCCTTGCAGTTGGCAAACAGGCGTGCGGTCAGGCGCGCCACCAGCTGGTCGAACGCGTCGACTACCTCATCTTTTGGAAGGAGGACTGGCAGTCCGCGCACTCCGGGCTGGTTGATGCCAGGCTGCGCTGAGTTCGAGTTCAGGCTGACGATCTCCTGTGTCATCGATGCTTGATCGAGCCAGAAGAAGAGAAACCTTTGCTCCTCGGACCTCCTCGGCCTAAGGATGAAGACGTGCTCGTTGATCGCACACTCAGCGTGCGGGAAATCGCAATCGAAGTACGTCTTGCGTCCGATCTGGGCGCCGTCCTTATAGAGCAGCACGTCCCCAGCCCGCACTGCGGCACCATTGAGCTTGAGCCGCTCAAAAAACTCCTGCGGCACGTACTTCTCTTTGGAGAAGTCGTAGCGCCCCAAGCCGATGACGTTCTCGGCCCCGATGCTGGGTACCCCCTCCTCCACGGCGCCGCCCTTGGGTCGTGCCCCTGAAACGAGCTCGGCCAGAACGTCGTCGAGTCGCCCTGCCCGCCACCCCATCGGAATCTCCCCCAGCTCCGAGTCCTGGAAGGAATCCGGGAACAGGTTGGCGAGGGGCTGGGGGAGGCCGGGGTCGCCTTCCGCTCCGACTCCTGCCTGCGCTCCAGGCCAGGGCAAGTCGGAAGCCACATTCAGTGGCTTCCTTGGTTGCCCGCTGCGCGCGCCATCCTGGCGTGCTTGCCCTTCGGCCTTGGCGCGGACGGGGTCGAAGGCCACGAACCACGACTTGAAGAGCGCCCGCGCCATCGCCTCCAGCGTCTCGTTCATCCTCCGGTTCAGCTCGATCTTGTCGTCCAGCGCGCCAAGGATGTGGGCGATGGCGCGCTGTTCGGGGAGCGGCGGTGCCTCAATCGTGATGCTCTCAAAGCCGGATTTGTTGAGGATAGGTGTTCTAGACCCTCCGGCTCCCAGAGCAAAGATCTCGTTCCGTTTAGACAAAAGTGCGTAGTACAGGAACGTTTCCTCGATACGTGTTCTATCCGCGACAATCGAGTTGATCTGCTGATTCGTGATCACCGGTCGATCAACAAGCAGCGGCTTGCCCATCTGCCATCCGATGCATGACACCGCTACCCCATGTGGAACGATTGCCTGCCTTAGGCGATCCACGCCTAGTTGAGAGAGTGAGCGTCCAGTTGTTTCAACTTTCCTTCTGCCGTCCATATCAGTCGGAGTAAGGAACGGCATGCAATCTCCGAAATAGTCCGGGTGTGTACCCGGCGGAGTTCGTCCAGTCAGAACTTTCCCTAACTCACCTATTCGATAGCGCTGCCAGCTACCCGCCATACCCAAGCTCCCTGAGGTTGGCGGCAATGGCGGCATCGAGCTTCGCAGCCTCGACCTGCTGCCCGTGCAGCGTCGCTGTGAGCCGCTGCATCTTCTCCTCGAACGGCTCGCCATCGTCCTCCTGCGCCTCGGCGCCGACGTAGCGGCCCGGCGTGAGCACGTGGCCGTGCTTACGCACCTCTTCCATCGGCGCGCTCTTGCAGAAGCCGGGTATGTCGGCGTACTCGCCCGCCTCCTTCTCGCCGCGCCAGGCGTGGTAGCTATTGGCGATGCGGGCGATGTCCTCGCCGGTCATCTCGCGGTGGGTGCGGTCCACGAGCGGGCCGAGCTTGCGGGCGTCGATGAAGAGCACGTGGCCGCGGCGGTCGCGGAAAGACACTGGATTCCGGCTTTCGCCGGAATGACGGCCAGCGCGGTCGCGCGCGAGAAACCACAGGCACGCGGGGATCTGCGTCGAGTAGAAGAGCTGGCCCGGCAACGCGACCATGCAGTCCACCAGGTCGGCCTCGATCAGGCTCTTGCGGATCTCGCCCTCGCCGGACTGGTTGGACGACATCGAGCCGTTGGCGAGCACGAAGCCGGCCACGCCCGCGGGTGCGAGGTGGTGGACGATGTGCTGCACCCAGGCGAAGTTGGCGTTGCCCGCGGGCGGCACGCCGTACTGCCAGCGCTTGTCGTCGCGCAGGCGCTCGCCGCCCCAGTCGGAGATGTTGAAGGGCGGGTTGGCGAGGATGAAGTCGGCCTTGAGGTCGGGATGGCGATCGTTGTGGAAGGTGTCACCGTGCGCGATCTGGCCGTCAATGCCGCGGATGGCGAGGTTCATCTTCGCGAGCCGCCAGGTCGTGTAGTTAGACTCCTGGCCGTAGACCGAAATGTCGGCTTTAGCCTTACCGCCATTGCCGTTGCCCTTGGCGTGCGCGCGGATGAACTCCACCGACTGCACGAACATGCCCGACGAGCCGCAGCAGGGGTCGTACACCCGGCCGCGGTAGGGCTCGAGCATCTCGACCAGCAGCTTGACCACGCAGCGCGGCGTGTAGAACTCGCCACCCTTCTTGCCCTCGGCGCCAGCAAACTGCTTGAGGAAGTACTCGTAGACGCGCCCGAGCTCGTCTTTGGCGCGGCTGGCCTCGTCACCGACCTTGATGTTGCTGATCATGTCGATCAACTGGCCGAGGCGCTGCTTGTCGAGCGCGGGACGGGCGTAGTCCTTGGGCAGCACGCCCTTGAGCGCCGGGTTGTCGCGCTCGATGCCCGCCATGGCGTCGTCCACGAGCTGGCCGATGGTAGCCTGGCGGGCCTGCGCCTTCAGGTGCGGCCAGCGCGCCTCGGGCGGTACCCAGAAGATGCTCTGCGCGCGGTACTCATCGGGGTCTTCGGGGTCGGCGCCCTGGGCCTTCTCGGCCAGCAGCGCGGCGTGTTTTTCCTCGAAAGCGTCGGAGATGTACTTGAGGAACAGCAGGCCGAGGCAGACATGCTTGTACTCAGCGGCGTCCATGCTGCCGCGCAGCGCGTCGGCCATCTGCCAGAGTTGAGCTTCGTAGCCGACGGTGGCCGAGGTGGCGTTCGCTAGAGCCGAGATCTTCTTCACTTTGGGCACGTGTTACCTCTTGGGGACTCGGGCTGCGCGACGGTTCTGGGTGCGCCTAACGAGGCGGATAAGTACAGCACAAATTCTTCTACACGGTCAAGACGAAACAATAACTTACCGTAAACTATAAGATTTCATTACAAACAGCAATGACTAATAGGCGATTCACGGAATATCCAACTTAAAACGCCTAGGCCTCTGCCGCCGCCCAATCGCTACCGGCGCAGCGCGGCAGTGATGTGGCGCAACGAGTCGATGACGCGATAACCGACGCCCATGTGGCCGCCATCGAACTCCTCGAACTCGAACGGAATATTGTGGTGCCTCAGGCGGCTCGCCAGGACCCGATGGCCAAAGTTGAGGAACCACTCGTCGCTGGTGCCGGCGTCCAGGAAGAGCAGGCGCATGCCGCGCAACGCCTCAACATGGCCCTCGACCATCGACACCGGATCGCAGGCTAGCCAACGTCGCCACGTCGCCGTGATCATCTCGCCGGTGTCGAGATCGAAGGGCAGATCGGCACCGTAGACAGGCACTTGCGCGTTCGGCGAGTAGCACTGCGCGTAGGCCAGCACCATCATGGCGCTCAACTCCGCGGGCGTGCGGGTCCGCTTGTGGGCAAACGCGGCGACGAACCCTTCCGGCCCGCCGTGGCGGTGGTAGACCTGCAGCGCCTTACCGAAATCTTGCACGCATGAGAGCGGAAAGTAGCTGTCCGCGGCCGTCGCGCAACACAGACCGAAGACGTCCGGGCGCAGCATCGCCATCATGAGCGCGCCGTACCCTCCGGAACTCTTGCCCATCACCGCTCGACGATCGCGGTCGGCCTGGGTACGAAAGCGCGCGTCGACAGCGCTGACCAATTCGTCGGCGAGGTAATCGCCATAGCGCCCCGTCCCCAATGAGTTGCGGTACTGCGAGCCGCCAAAGCGGGTGAAACAATCGGGAAACGCGACCAACGCCGGTTCCAAGTCGCCCGCGCGCATGAGTCGATCGAGCTGATCGGGCAGCGGTTCCTCCCAGGCGCGCACCGCCGTGGCCTTCTGTTCGCCCCAGCCGCCGTAGCCCGCCAGCAGCCAGACGACCGGAAAGCGCCGCTCGTGTTCTGTGTCGTACTGCGGCGGCACGTACACCGGAAAGCGGCGTACATGCGGATCGCCGAGGGGGTTATCGCGCAAGCAGAGGCTGTCGACGATAACCTGGCGCAGGGCTTGTCGTTCCGGGATGGCAGGCATATTTTCCTCCACAGTCTCGTTCGCTTGCCGCTTTGTTTGATACGGCATTACTTTCGGTGGTCGAAAGTGTAGGAGGGCTGTTTTTGCTTGTCAAGGGATGCTTGACATCGAAAAGCGGGGGATGGCGATTATGACTCGTCCAGTTTCCTGCGCACCTCCCAGATGAACCCGTCTCCTTGCAGCGGCCGCTCTGTCATCGTACGCCTTCGAATCGCTGGCGACGCCTGTCTGCCGACAGGCAGGTCTAATTGACAAGCGAGAGAGGGTCCGCTACTCTTGTTGTAACGAAGGTGCCTACTCCTACCGATAAGTAATCGGTCGATGCGATGCAACGCTCCGCGCCGTGAGGTGACACGGAATGTAGGCGCAGCAGCGGGTTTCGAGACGGCAATGAGTGATGGCGGGAGCCGTCGGCGGCGTTGCCGGCTCTTGGCCCCTACGCCTGGGTACTCTGTGAGCTCATGGGAGGGCGCAGCATCCAAACAGCTCAAGTCGCTAACGTCCTGTGCCTGACAGCGCTTCGGGGTATCACGCGATTCACGGAACTTTATTATGACTGCTAGTCCTATGCGACAATATGCTCTCGCGGTGATGGCCAGGGCACCAGAACCAGGCCAGGTCAAGACGCGCCTCGTACCGCCATTAAGCTATGAGAGCGCGGCCGAACTGTACCGGTGCTTCCTGCTGGATAAGCTGCTGCAGGTGGCCAGGCTCCATGAAATTGACCCGTACCTGGCCTACACACCTATTAAGGCAAGGCAATCGATGTTAGAGCTTTTGCCGGAGGCCTTTACGCTGATTCCGCAAGCCGGTTCAAGCCTTGGAGACCGGCTTCACAGGCTCTCTGCGATCCTCCTGGAACGAGGCCACCCGGCGGCCATCCTTATCGACAGCGACAGCCCGACCCTGCCCACGCCCTACCTGCTGGATGCGGTCACGCGACTTCAGAGTGGGACCACAGACCTTGTGCTCGGTCCCGCAGAGGACGGAGGCTATTACCTTATCGGGCTCAAGCGCCCCTGCCGAGCGCTCTTCGATGACATACCGTGGAGTGGCCCCAAAGTCCTCGACGAGACACTCCGCCGCGCTGCGGCGCAACGCTTACAGGTTGCAACCCTCCCGCCCTGGTTCGACGTGGATACACCAGAGGACCTGACCAGGCTTCAGCACGATCTGGCAACCACCGAGACCTCCGTGGCTCCCCATACGCGGCGATTTTTATTCAGTGAGCAGGAAGACTGAGATTGGCGGTGGGCTCTTGACGAGGCTGTAGTTTACAAAAGCTGCATCAGGACCAGGTCGGCGGCTTCTGACAGGTCGCGTGCCTTGGGGCAGTCCACATGGTCCCACAGGCCGGCAGGATCGAGCAGTATCGCGCGCATGCCTGCCGCTCTCGACCCCACGACATCGATGGAGTAGAGGTCGCCGATGTAGAGGGCCTCGGCGGGACTGATCCCGACTTGGTCCAGCGCGATTTGAAAGATCCTGGGATCAGGCTTTTCCACCCCAACCAGCCGCGAGTCAATCACGAAATGAAAATACGAACGCAGCCCGCTCTCCATCACAAGCCGCTCGACCCAACCGTTCGAATTCGAGACCATGCCAAGCGTAAGCCCGTGGCCTTGCAGCGCCTGAAGGACAGCATGGGCTTGAGGATTGGGTTGGTTCCAGAGGTTATACTCCCGGTGGTACTCGGAGATCCGACAAAGGGCCGACTCGGCGGCTGCCCCCCAGGGCACACCCAAGCCCTCACAGACAAAGCGCATATACGTCTGGAAGATCTGCGGCGCTTCGGTGGAGTTGCGCTGGGCCAGGATCGAATCGAGACGCACTCGGGCGCGATACTCCGCCTCCCGCACTGCCGATTCCTCGACATCTAACCCCTCGGCCGCCAAAGCCTCGACCACTACGCCGTAGTTGATGAGCATCACGGTGTTGCCGGCATCGAACAAGACGGCCTTTAGCGCCATCGTTCCCCCCCTTGGATGGAGATCACATTACCCATGCCCTTATATCGTTCGATCATACCGCTGTCAAGGCTCATTCCCACAGCCACACCCCAGCGCGCGACTCTCCCCTGACTGGCAGAGCGAAAGCGGGCGATGGTGATGGCGTTGCGAAGGTCACCTGACGCGTCGGCGCGCTACTTCAGGAGAATTCGATGGGGCTCAAAGGCAAGAGGATCGCGATTATGGCGGAGAGCATGTACCAGGAGATGGAGGGGAGGACCTTACGCCCTCCCGATCAACGGGCGGGGATTAACCCCGCCCCTACATTTGGAATGACATGCCGATGAACGGGTTGCGCGTCAATCTATTCTTGGGAGAAGGCGACGTTTTGACAGCGTGGCTCTCCCCTGCTATGATGTCTGCCATGTCCGTACTCCACATCAATTAAGGGTAAAGGAAGCTATATGAGTCGCGAGGTATTCTGGTGGCCGTTGAAAAGCTGATTCTCGCCGCGCCGAGAGGGTTCTGCGCCGGAGTAGACCGCGCTATCGATGTGGTCAAGATCGCTCTCGATTTGTATGACGAGCCGGTGTATGTCCGGAAGGAGATCGTTCATAACCGGCACGTGGTGGATGAACTCCGGCAAAAGGGGGCAATCTTCGTCGATGAACTCGATGAGGTTCCCGATGGTGCGCTCGTTATTTATAGCGCCCACGGGGTCTCACCGGAGGTGCGTACCCAGGCCGCTGCCAAACAGTTAAAGGTCGTCGATGCCACCTGTCCCTTGGTCACCAAGGTCCACAACGAGGCGATTAAGTTCGCCAAGGAAGGCCACTCTATCATCCTGGTCGGCCATAAAGGACACGATGAGGTGATCGGAACGACGGGAGAAGCACCGGACGCCATCACCGTGATTGGGTCAGCGGAGCAGTTGGAGGAGCTAAACGTTCCCGATCCCACCAAAGTGGCGGTCATCACGCAAACCACGCTCAGCCTGGATGACACTACTGGGATCATCGAGGCCCTCAGACGGAAGTTTCCGGATCTGGCCTTTCCATCTAAGGAAGATATCTGCTATGCGACTCAGAACCGGCAGACCGCACTGAAAGAACTGGCCTCACGTGTTGACCTCATTCTGGCCCTCGGCTCACAGAACAGCTCTAACTCCAAGCGATTGATCGAGGTCGCCAAAGGGGTAGGGGTTCGGGCCTACCTGATCGATGATGTCAGCGAGATCAATCCTGCGTGGCTTGAGGACACGCGGGTCATTGGGGTCACAGCGGGCGCCTCAGCCCCCGAGCATTTGGTCCAGGGAGTCGTCAGCTATTTCAGGAAGTTGGGCGTGACCGATATCGAGGAGATCGAATCGATCAGGGAGGAGGTGAATTTCGGCCTGCCTCAGGAGCTCATTAGAGAACGCGCCAGCATGGAGAACGGACTATCCTCGCATACAAGCCCTGTGGCAAGCGCCGCATAGTCTGCAGATCACCCTTGGTGGGAAGACAGGTATGCGACAGATCGTAATCATTGCCCTCGCATATGGCATCACACCAGTGTTAATGGCACTGACGATCCTGCTGGCCTGGTGGCTGGCTAAGCAAGACGGTGCAGACAGAGACGTATGAGGAGAAGGGTAATGAGCCAGGCTGTTGCGTCTCAATGGATCGCACTGATGCTCCTCCTGGTACTGGCTGGGGCCCTGCAAGGGTGCCCCATGGTCCTCATGGGTGTGGGTGCGACCGGTGGCGTAGCCGGGACCAACTATGCCAGGGGTGAGATGGAGCAGGTCCACGCCGCTCCTTACAACACGGTATGGGACGCAACACTCCACGCATTAAGGACGATGCATGTCGCCGTCTCAGAAACGCAGAAAGACCAGATCAGCGCCAAGGCAGTTGGAGTGAAATTAGACGGTACGTCCGTCACGGTCACCGTTTTACCGGTCACTAGAGATGTGACCTCGGTTCGGGTTCGTGTCGGGACCTTCGGTGATCGCCCCGCCTCCGAACGGATCCAGGGCGAGATTGCCGTGGTTCTCAAGCGCTCGACCTGAGCGGGCCATAAGGATACGCTATGAGCTACCGAAACTACCGACAATATCTGATGTTGTTGCTCTTCCTGGCGATGGCGGGCTGCGCAGGCTTTCCCGGCGCGAGCCGAGAGGTCAAATCCTACCCGCGCCCTGCCATGGAAATTCTCGTAGTCGTGAACCAGGCGCTTCGAGACCTCAACTTCTTTCCGACCGACCTGGTGCCGAGTCATTCAAATCCGCGTCTCATGTACTTCTCCACCGCGTACCGGGAACAGAGCATGGGGGAGATCGTTCACGTCGCTGTTCGGGACATGGGGGCCGAACAATCGCAGGTGGAAGTCCTGACCCAAGGCGATTTGTCGGGCGTCTTGACCTGGTCAACCTGGTGGCCACCTCTCATCTTTGAGCAGACCGACCGCCGGCTTCGGGCCACCCCCCGGTCGCAGTCAGCCCCAATGCCACCAACGCCTCTGCCTGGCCGCTTGGCCCTCTGACTGAACCAGGTTCCTGGCCTCGCGTTCCAGCCGGCAGATGCCGGATAAGGACAGTAACTTAGCTCATGGGAATGAAGCGGCTGCTTGCACCTTTTGCCATCTGCGCGTGTCTATTGTTCACCTACCCGGCAGTCAGCCGGGCTGCTGATTACAAAGCACCGCTCCTCTATGGCACGATGTACGATCTGCTTACGGTCGGCATGAGTTGGCGCCATGCGTATGAGATCACCAGAGCCCCGGAGTTACAACGGGAACCGGCAGATCTCGAGGCCACTGATCTTTTGCGGCTAGAGCCGGTAAACCGGCGGTGCCAGGCCCAACTCCTTCGATTGCATTGGTATAAGGGAGCACTTCACTGGGTGGAGCACTTCCAACTCGACTCAGCAGGCGTCACTTACCATGAGCGCGGCAATCCCGACCCTATTGGCGAGGGATTGGTGAGGCGACTGACCGATATTTCACACCTCTACGCCTCCCACTTGGAAGAGTTAACGGCGTCTATCGCTCAGGAGGGATCTCCTGCCTTACAGGCTAAGACGAAGCAGGCGGTGGACAGTATGAAGCGACGGCTGGAAGAACTTCGCCACGAGAGGAAACAATGACAAGAAGGTCAGGTATTACGGATTTCTTTGCCCGGTGCTCCGTCGTCTGTCTGAGCACCGGACTCATCCTTACCGTTCCATTGGCAGCATCCGGCCGAGAACCTCTAAAGATTGGCATACTGGACTTCCGAGAGGTAGCCATTGGGTCCAAAGCCGGTAAAGCCACCAAGGCGCGGCTGGAGAAACTTGCCGAGAAGCTGACGAAAGAGATGAAGGCCGAGGAGGCAAAGCTACTCGCGCGTCGGAAGGATCTTGAGGCGGCAACGTCCCGACTCACCCCCGCGGAGCGGCAGCACCGTGCCGCAACGCTGGAGCGCGACGAAGCAAACTTTCAACGCCTACTAGAAGATAAGACGGAGGAACTGAAAAATGCCGAGACAGAGAGCATCCAGAAACTCGCCAGCCAGATCGATCTCATCCTGAAAGCCTACGCCACCGAAAAAGGGTTTTCCGTCATCCTGGAGGCGCGGCGCCCTGGTGTCTTGTACTTTGACAAGAACCTCGACCTCAGCGCTGAGATTATCAAACGGTTTAATCTGACCTCGAAGTAAGAGCTCCTCTCAGCAACCACCAGCGATGGCCGGAACGATTGATACAAGATCGCCTGGCTTGAGCTGCGTCGAGACCCCCTGCAGAAATCGGATGTCTTCCTCATTCACATAGATATTGATGAAGCGGCGGACGCTGCCGGAGTCATCGTAGATCCGCTCCCTCAGGCCAGCGTACGACTGCTCCAGATTCTCGATCAGCTCATTAATAGAGTCCCCTTGCCCCTCAACCTCCCCTTGACCGCTGGTCAGACCACGTAAAGGGGTCGGGATGCGCACTTTCACACCCATCAATCTGCTCCTTTCGATAATAGCTCGCCGTATACGCTCTCGTGTTTTCGTGCTTTAGTCCATTGTTCTCGACGTGACGTCGATTCCATGAGAGACCATCGCTTCATCAAACGCTCGAAGGGTCGGTTTGATGTGCAGCCGAACCTTCAGTGATGAGGCGACTGCCTCCTGGGTCTTCAGCCCGTTGCCGGTGATACAGAGGACCAGGCTTTCGTCCCTGGGGATTCGCCCCTGCTCGATCAGCCGTTTGGCCGCCGCTATCGTCACCCCGCCGGCGGTCTCGGAAAAGATCCCTTCAGTGCTGGCCAACAGCTTCATACCCTCCACAATCTCCTCATCTGTGGCATGTTCCCCGTGGCCACCACTCTCCTTGACGACCTTGTAGGCGTAGTAGCCGTCCGCCGGGTTCCCGATGGCGAGCGACTTGGCGATTGTCTTTGGCTTGACCGGTTTAATGATCTCGCTGTTCGCCTTGATAGCGGTCACAATGGGGCCACACCCTTCCGCCTGGGCCACGTGCATCCGCGTAGCGCAGCCGCCATTCAGGAGGCCGAGTCGATCGAACTCCTTAAGCCCCTTCAAGATCTTCGTGACCAGCGAACCCCCCGCGGCCGGCACAACGATGTGCTGGGGCGCACGCCAGCCAAGTTGCTCTGCGATCTCGTACCCAAAGGTTTTGGAGCCCTCAGCGTAGTAAGGCCGGATATTAATGTTCACAAAGGCCCATCCATATTTATCGGCAATCTCGCTGCACAGACGGTTGACCTCATCGTAGTTGCCGTCCACGGCCACCAGCTTTGGGTTGTAGATCAGGGTGCCCAGCACCTTGCCCTGCTCCAGGTCGGACGGCACAAAGACGAAGCTTCGAAGCCCCCCTTCGGCGGCGTGGGCCGCCACCGAGTTTGCCAGGTTGCCGGTAGAGGCACAGGCCACCACCTTGAAGCCAAACTCCACGGCCTTAGTCACCGCTACCGCCACCACCCGATCCTTAAATGAAAAGGTGGGATGGCTCACGGTATCGTTTTTGACATAGACCTCCCGCATGCCTAACGCGCGCGCCAGGTTCTTGGCCCTCACGAGGGGCGTCATCCCGCAATGTTTCCCGACCACGGGCTCTCCCTCGATCGGCAGCAGCGCCTTGTATCGCCAGATGCTGGGCGGTCCAGCCTCGATCGCTTTTCTGGTCAGCGTACCGCGGAGTGCGTCGTAATCGTAATCGACCTCAAGAGGCCCGAAACAGAACTCACAGACATGCAGAGGCTCAGCGGGATATGGTCTGCCGCACTCCCTGCACTTCAATCCTTTCACCTGCGCCATCTCAGCGTCCCTTCTCCGGAGTCGGCTCCACCCTGATCCCTAAACCGGCCAGGTAGGCAATCCCCTTATTCAACGCTTCCTCCTCGCCGTCCAACTCCAGCATGACCTCGCCTGCCTGCTCCGTCACTCGCGCCCGGCGAATATTAGGAATGAGCTTAAATTCACGCGCAAGACGATAGATCACCGGCTCTTTGATCAGTGCCTGTGGGTAGATGAGTGTGATCATCCGTTTTGGCATCACATGGTCCCTTCACCGGTAACTACTTAGGTAGATAGACTGTAATCTTTTAGACTGTAGGAACGCGCACCGATGAGCCAGGCGTTTTCCGAATGCGACGCGAAAATGATGGAGACCGAAAAGGTTCTAGGCGCCTTGATTTGGTCCATGCGCAACGGCTAACAGCCTACAGCCTTCAGCCTAAACACCTGAGCAGCTACCTATCAAGCAACAATCAAGGACTCGATCTCCTTAAGAGACGACGTCCTGCTCGATGGGCGCCACATGGACACCATGATCCTCCAGCCACGTAATCCCATTCTCAAGCGGCTGAGGGTCTCCCTCAAGCTCCGCCATGATCCACCCGATTCCCTCGGTAAAGTCGGCCTGGCGAATATTGAAGACCACGTTGAAGGTCTGACTAAGCTGCCACAGGATCGGCTCCTCGGCCAGCTTACCGGTAAACGTTAAGTGTATGCGTTTTTTCGCCATTGCGTCTTTCGAAGAGCGATCTTAGATTCCATGTGAATACATATTCGACCACATTCCGCTTGAACCCTTCGTACGCAGTGAAGTATAAAGGGTTTCAACCGGACTGTAAAGCTCCAAGACACCCCTCAGAGGGATCCCTCTACTCGGTCACGAAACAGCCGGTGTGCCCTAATAGCATTGACAAGCGTAGTCAGGGTATACTCCACACAGGAGAAGCTCCACACGGAGGTAAGGCACAATGTGCAAAGTAATCTTCCCTCAACCAGCGTGAGCGCGATGCCAAGCGAGATACCGACGTTGACGCCACATCAGGCAAAGAGCGCATTAGACGAAGGCGTGCTGCTGATCGATCTGCGCCCGCACAAGGAGTTCGCGTCACGCCATATTCCGGGCAGTATCAACATCGTCTTCAGTCGTAAAAGCCTCTCTGAGCGCGTCGCGACCGCGATCCCACCCGGTCCCCCGATCATACTCCTCTCCGGCGAGGAGGGTGTTGCTGAGGCCGCGGCTGATGCGCTCCAGTGGGTGGATCGAAATCCTCTCCAGGGAATCGTCACTGGAGGCGCCGAGGCGTGGGACCACGCAGGATTGCCGCTGGTCCAACTGTCACAAGTGTCTGTCTCGGATCTCTGGCAACGCCTGAACGCTCCGGACGATGAACTGATACTGATCGACGTGCGGGAGCCGTTCGAGTGGGAGCTGGGCTATATCAAAGGCTCGCTGCTCATCTCGCTTGCAGAAATCTGGCAGCAGACTTACGGACTCGATCGCCGTCGACACATCGTCCTGATCTGCGAAGAAGGTGTGCGCAGCAGCACGGCGGCCAGCATCCTGCTTCACCACGGCTTCCCAAGGGCCGGCAATGTCCCGGGGGGAATTGGCCACTGGTTGACAGCCAACTACCCCACCATCCGCCTACCGAAGCCGCCAAAGAACTGATTATTCACCCTGCATCCATTCCGCCAGGATCTCGGAGACCTCCGGCCGCGTAAATTCTTCTGGTAGCGCCTCACCGCTCCGAAGGAGTTCACGAACGCGCGTGCCACTCAGCGTCACCCGCTCGGACGCCTCATGTGGGCAGGTCTTGGACGAGGCCATCCCATCGCAGCGACGGCAGAAGAAGGCCTCATCGAAGAAGAGCGGGGTGATGTCCAATTCGTCGCGTGACAGCCGCAGGAAGAGGTCACGGGCGGCGTATGGATGATAGAAGCCGCCTACCCCTGCGGGGTCCCGCCCAACGATGAAGTGGGTACATCCATAGTTCTTGCGCACGAGGGCATGGAAGACCGCCTCGCGCGGCCCCGCATATCGCATAGCGCCAGGGAAGACGCTCAGCATGACGCGCTCCTTCGGGAAGTAGCACTCCTCAAGCGCGCGATAGCATCGAAGACGGATTTCTGATGGGACATCGTCGAGCTTTGTCCGACCGACCAGCGGGTGGATCAGCAGGCCGTCCATCAACTCTAACGCGCATTTCTGGATGTACTCGTGCGACCGATGAATCGGGTTGCGGGTCTGAAACCCGACTACGGTCTGCCATCCACGCTCCTTGAACCGTCGCCGCGTCTCAGCCGGCACGCAGTAATAGTCTTCGAATCCCGGTAACGACGGGGGGCGAACCATGCTGATCGACCCGCCCACCAAGAGCTCTCCCCGCTGGTACAGGTACTGCACGCCAGGGTGGCGCGTCTCTTCTGTAGCGTATACCAGGCACGCCTCCGCGCGCTTGTCGTAGGGGAAGATCTCCTGCACTGAGAGGAGGCCAAGCAGCTCACCGTCCGAGTCCAGCAAGGCCGCCTCTCCCCCCTCCCGTAGCCCGGCCGCTTCCTCTTTGGGCGCGGCCAGGGTGATCGGAAGCGTCCACAGTATGCCGTTCTTCATGCGCATCTCATTGACCACCCCCTCGTAGTCACCCCGATCCATAAACCCTTCGAGCGGGCTAAAGACGCCAGTGGCCAGGCATTCCACGTCGGACACGGCCCTCGCGTTCAAGGAAATCGCGGGGAGATCCTGCGCCCTACCTATCGCGTCGGCCCTGGCCTCTCCTGTAAGTATCCGAGAGACGAGCCGCCCACCGTGAGGGAGGATCTGTGTCGGCGCCTCTGTCTCCGGCGATTCAATCGATTTCTGCATCGTGTGCTCTCCTGTCGACATCGTACCCCTCGCCTTAGCCGCGTGCGCCATGATCGCCGTGTCCGCTCTCCAGATGCAGCCCGCACTCCTTGGTCTCCGGGTTTTCCCACCACCATCGTCCAGCTCGTACATCCTCGCCCGGCTTGATAGCCCTCGTGCATGGCGCGCAGCCGATGCTGGGAAAGCCCTGGTCATGAAGAGCGTTGCTGGGCACATCGTGCTCGCGGATATACGCCCAGACCTGCGACTCGGTCCAATCGACGAGCGGATTGATCTTAACGATTGAGCCATGGCTCGCATCAATCTCAACAGCGTCGATGCCGGTGCGGGTCGCTGCCTGCTCCCGCCGGAGCCCGGTGATCCACGCATCAACGTTTAGCAGCGCTCGACCGAGCGGCTCCACCTTTCGGACGCGACAGCAGAACTTCCGTTCCTCGATACTCTGCCGGAAGGAATAAAACCCGCGCTCGCGCTCTAGCGCCTCTACGGCGTCTCGCCCCGGGAAGTAGCTCTCAATCGCAACCTTGTACCGTTCTCGGGTCCGCTCCATTATGTCGTACGTCTCCTCATGCAACCGACCTGTGTCCAGGGTGAAAATCGTGGTCGCCGGCTCGAGCTTCGACAGCATATCGATTAAAACCATATCTTCAGCCCCAAAACTGCTGGCGAGCGCCAGCTTGGGAGCGAAGGTGTCGATCGCCCACCGAAGCACCACCTCCGGCCCGGCCCCCCGGAACCGCTCGTTCAGTTCAATAATGCTCTCTGCGCTCTGAATTCCCGATTGTCTTTCCATCATTCCTCCTTATTGGAATATGTCAACGCACGTGAAATAATTCGCGCAGCTACACGCGAGGCTGCGACCATGCCATTACTTCGAAAGTCCCCAGTTCCCCTCTTACCCCCCCTTCTCTCTCCCCCCCCTTACAAAGGGGGGGTTGGGGGGGGTTATCTGTATCTTAGTAATCTTAGTGATGGCTCGCAGGAAGTACAGCGATCCCGTGAGGGTCTTTTCCTACCGGAATCTCAGCGACAACCTTCTCTGTTAGCGTATCGATGGCGATCACGGTATTGGTGTCACGGCTGGTCACGTAGAGGCGACGGCCATCCGGCGTAATCGTGATGATGTCGATCCGCTTGCCTGCTGGAATATCTTTTATAATCTTCAACTGCTTGCAATCGACAATCGACACCACATTCGCCTTGCGGCTCCCAACGTATGCTCGCTTCCCGTCAGGCGACAGCACAAGGCCATGCGGTTCGCCCTCTCGCGGGATCCTCGCCTTGACCTGGTGACTAATCGCATCGATCACGTCGATTCGATCGACATCCCCCGCTGTAACCAGCAGAAGCTTTCCGTCCCATGTGATATCTGTCCCCATGGCGCCCTTGCCTGCCTCGATGGTGGTAATGATCTTCCGGCTCTTCGCATCGATCACAGAAAGGTCCCCGGATCCCCCGTTGCTGACAAAGGCTCTCGCGCCTTTCGGATCAAAGACTACGAGCGCGGGGGCTTTCCCGACTGGGATCGTGTCGATCGTTTGCCGGAGTTGAAGATCAATGACTGTCACATCGTTTGATCCCGGGTTCGCCACCCAGAGCTGCTTACCATCGGGGGCAACGGCAAGGCCATGCGCCCTGATCCCGGCGGGAAATGTCGCGATCACCTTTCTCGTTTTTGTCTCGATCATGTTCACGTCGTTGGACGCCACATTCGCGACAAAGGCATGGGCGCCGTCCGGTGAAAAGGCGACGTTATGGGGCTTCTTGCCGCCCGGCGTGATCGTGTCGAGGACCGTATTAGTCTCGGTATCGATCACGGTGACGGTATGGTCTTCCTGATTCGTCACCCATGCTTCGTATGCGTGGGCCTGGCCGATCCACGTGACTCCTACTACCAAGGCTAGCCCGGTTATCCATGGCGCCAGCTTAACGACCCGTCTCCCCATTCCCTCTCCTCTCATTGTTGTTCATACCGACCTTCCCAGCCGACTACGGCACTCTCTTGATCCGATGATTACGCAGCGCACTCGCCAGGCCCGGTCTGGACGGAAAACGCCTCTTCAGCGTTATAGTCAAGATAGTGATCCGGCGCCTCAGAGACCGGCAGCAGGTCTGTAAAGGGCGCCAGGACTATCTTCACGGTCTCCAACCCATAGCGATCCAGAAAGCCGTTGAACGATTCGCCATCCTGTCGCTCTTTCTGATACAGACGGAGGACCGCCTCCACCGCACCCGGGATATTCTTTGCCGGGATCCGTGCCACCGGCTTGCCATATTGCGCCTGGCCCGGCGCCAAACTCGCACCCAGCAACATCTCGTAGGTCGGCACCTGCCGGCCGTTGAACTTTTTGGCGCCGCCATAAAACCCGATATTCGCAAGGTGGTGCTGGCCACAAGAGTTTGGGCAGGCAGAAATCTTCATCCGAATCCCCGCCTCATCCGCCAGATCCCTCAGTTCATCATCGAAGAGGGCTCCCAGGGCAGCCGCCAAGCCGCGAGAGGAGGTGATTCCGAGCTGGCAGGTATCAGCGCCTGGACAAGCGGTAATATCTGCCAACCGTTCAGCCGACGGGGCAGCCAAGCCGACAGCGTGGAGCAACCGATAGAGCGCAGGGAGGCGCTCAGAGGGAATCCACCTGAGGGCGAAGTTCTGCTGGTTCGTGCTGCGGACTGTGCCATCGCCGAACTCACGCGCCGCGAAGGCAAGGCTTCTAAGCTGTACTGAGGTGACGTCTCCGAGTTCGAGGCGAACATGAACCATCAGGTATCCGGCCTGCTTCTGCTTCAGCACATTGGTGGTCCGCCACCCCCGGTAGGCAGGATCGTCCGACTCTTTGATGGGACCCGCCGAAACAGGTGATGCACGATGAGGCGGGATCTCCTCCCAACTGACAAGAGGGGGAAACTGTCCGGCCATTGTTGATTCGAGTCCGGTCCGCTCCTGGAACACCAGTAATCGAAACTGCTCGATCCCCAGCTTGTTCAACAGGAACTTCATTCTGGCCTTGTGTCGATCGTCACGATTACCGAGGCGGTCGAATACGCGCACAATAGCGGCCACTGTCGGCAGGAGCCGATTCGCCGGCGTAAACTCCTCGAGCAACTCCGCGAGGTGTGGCGTGGGGCCTAGGCCGCCCCCGACATAAAGCTGAAAGCCCCGCTCCTCCTTTCCTGCTGTCAATCGGAGCGCAGCACGGGCACCGATGTCCTGGATAGGGGTGAGACCAAGGTCGTCGGGACAGCCGGAGAACGCGATTTTAAACTTCCTGGGCAGGTTCTGATTCATCGGATTGCGCAGGAGAAATCGCGTAATCGTAGCGGCATACGGGGTAACGTCGAACACTTCTTGAGGGCAGACCCCGGCGCAGTGCCCGACCGTAACGGTGCGAACGGTGTTTCCGCAGGCCTCTCTGGTCGTCAGCCCGATTGAGGCCAGGCTCCTCGTCAGTCCTGTCACCTGGTCGAGTTTGATGAAGTGGAACTGGATGTTCTGGCGGGTAGTCACGTGACCTACCCCCTTCGGAGCCTTCGCCGCCAGCTCGGCGAGCAGCTCCAGTTGATCCGAGCTGAGACCGCCCCACGGGATCTTGATCCGGAGCATCTGTTCCCCTTCCTGCCGCTGTCCGTAGACCCCGTTCTGCAGGCGGAACCGCTTGAACTCGTCTGGTGAGATCTCCCCATTCCAGAACCTTTGGACGAACTGATCGAAGGTATCGATCTCCTCCTCACTAGCCCAGGACGGCCTGTTTTCGCCCGCATCATTCATTATTGCCCTCCCCATCATTCACCGCTCGCTCGCTACCGGGCGATACACTCATGCAGGCAGATCGTCCTGGGTTATGGTCGGCGTTTTTTGATGCATGAGCCTGGAACCCCCATCAGGGGCATCGACAGCCAAGGCGGCCGCCGAGATCTCCGGCCCCCTCGTAAAGAAGCCGTAGAGTAAAAAGAGATCGATCATGATAACAGCCAGCCAGACACCGTAGGCACGCGGGCTTGCGATCAATCCCAGCTCGATAAATACCTTCGATAATCCAAAGCCCACCACCCAGGCATCGAAGCTCATACAGATTCTTCTGAACGTTTCAGCATTCATGCGTCTGATGATGTAGGCCCCTATCGGAATCCCGATCGCGACGCTCGGAACGATCGACGACAGGAGCCCCGTACTCTCTGCAGTATACACTCCTAGAAAGTAATACGCGGTCGCTGTCACGGTTGATTCGACCATTCTGATCAGACCAAGGGCGGCTCTAAACTCGCCTTTGACAAAGCCCTGGTTGTTAAACAGGAGCGCCAAAGGAGGACCAGAGATGGTGGTTGTTGAATAGAGAACGCCAACTCCGGCGCCGAACGGGACACCAATGAGATGTTCGGACCGAATCGGCCGCCTGACCCCTGCCGCCTGCAGCAGGATCAACGGCAGCACGATGAGATACGTGATCAGCTTAAGCCATCCCGGGTTCGCCATCGAGAGGAAATAACTCCCCGCGATGACACCAGGAATAAGGCCAAATACGATCGGTAGCACCCTCTTCCAGATCTTCCGGATGCTACTGCGATTGACGAGCAGCACGTAGCTATTAAGGGCCACCTCCACCAATACCAAGGCGGGATTCAGGATCCTGTTAGAATAGAAGATGAGGGCAACCGGGACGGTCAGCGATGAAAACCCATACCCTAGCGCCCCATTGACGGCGGCCGCAAAGAGCGTGATAGCTATGAGCGTGATTTGCCCGGTATCAAGGTCCATCATGCCCATTACTTCCATTCATCGCACGGTCATCCATCTCGGCCTCGGAGGCTTTGCACATCACTTCTCACTACTCCACGCAACCCTGAAAGAGAAGCTAGTCGTTGAGCTAAAAGACAGCAGATGGTTCTTCTGCAAACTCTTTTTTGATCGCGTCCCACCTGAATGCTTTGAAGTACAACACTTTCCCATTTTTCACTGACACGACAAGATAGTGCATCTGCGGCCACAACGGTTCACCGTCGAACAACGCCAAGTCTCGATCGGTCTCAGAGAAGTAGGCTTCATGATCTGGGTGTGAATGGTAGATAACGACAAACTCAAGACCTTTGGCATCAGCTTCGCTCTGAATCCGTAGAAGGTCCTTTGGGTCCATGATATAGGCGGTCCTTGCATCTCTCGGATAACGAATTGGATCGTCCTGCTGATACTGGTTCGCCAGATTCGCGCATCTGCGGATAATATTCGTACTCGGATCGCCTGGCTTCCCTATGACGACCCCGCAGGCCTCTTCAGGATATGCCTCCTCGGCGTGAGCGAAGATTTCGTTCAGCCCCGGTTGCGTATGGATCATCGGTTCGACAGGGCTCACCACAGGCCTACCACCAGAGGTGACTGTACATGTTCTCGCCCAGCGCGGGAAACTCCTTATGCCAGACACCCAGGCTCACATACTTCCACCCGCCATCGCAGAGGATTACCACGATGTTGCCCTTCTCCATTCGATGCGCCGTCCGGATCGCCACATGAACGACAGCCCCAGAGGACACGCCGGCAAAGATCCCTTCCTTGTTGGTCAGATCTTTGGTAGCGGCAAAGGCACAGCGAGAATCGACCATTATTTTGCCGTCCAAGAGGCTGGTGTCAAGGATCGGTGGAATGAAACCCTCATCAAGACTGCGAAGCCCCTGGACCAGATCGCCCGGATTCGGCTCCACGGCAATGACCTTGGTCTTGGGGTTACGCTCCTTCAGCCGTCTCCCCACGCCCATCAGGGTTCCGCCGGTCCCAAGGCCGGCCACAAAGACATCAACCTCCGGGAGGTCGTTCAGGATCTCCACCCCGGTCGTTTCGTAGTGGGCCAGAGGGTTGGCCGGATTACCGTACTGAAAGGGCATGTAGAGGGTTGGATCCTGCGCCACAAGCTCTTGAGCCAACTCAATAGCCCCATTACTCCCTTTGGTCCCATCAGAATAGATCAACTCGGCGCCGAAGATCTCAAGGAGTTGACGTCTCTCCGGGGTAGCGTTTTCCGGGATCACCGCCTTGACCTTGTACCCCTTCCTCCGCCCGATCATGGCCAAGGCGATACCGGTGTTGCCGCTCGTTGGCTCCAGAATCGTTTGGCCCTTCGTCAGTTCGCCGCTCCGCTCGGCCTGCTCGATCATGTACTTCGCTATTCGATCCTTCAAGCTGCCGGTCGGGTTCACTCCCTCCAGCTTGGCGAAGATCCGAACCTCTTTCTTGGGACTCATCCGCGACAGTTCGATCAGCGGCGTGTGCCCGATCGCATCAAGAATATCGACTTTTTTCATCCATGTCCTCTTTGTCGGCCTTCTCGTCCCCGGCCCACCTTCACCTTACGGGTCAGGCCTTTATTACCGTGATCGCCCAGTCAGTGTCATTCAACTTCGTCGCATCCGCAACTATATGCCCTTCACTGCGTAAACTCCTGGGAACGTTCTCAGCAGAACTAGGGTTATCCACTATGATTATCAGCGCCTGACCGCTTTGTAGCTCTTCCAGCGCCAATTTGGTCTTCACAAACGTGTAGGGGCATACCTCCCCCTTCAGATCAAGGGACTCGGCTATCTGCTCAGGCGCCCCACTCATTTCCCCTCCTCCAATAATGCAGGTGAGACTTTTTCCAGGACGATTTCCCATTGAGTTCTACCAACTTCCGAAATGGCGAGGACCGCATAACCTTCCTCCTTCGCCCATCTGGGGATATCTTCTACCGATTTCGCGTAATCGACAATTACCACTAGTTGATCACCGGCTGTAAGTTTCCCCATTTTCTGTTTGGTCAACATCAAAGGATACGGACAAATCTCTCCAGTCACATCAAGGGAGTACTTCGTCATCGCTGCCCCCATGATTTTACGATCGCCACCACGTTCGGAAGACTCTACGCCCGCTGGGCGTTTCGCGGCCCACGCTCAAACGCAATGCTACCAAACAACAGATAGACTCCGACCCATACTCCCAGGATAATACCGAGTGTCGCCGTCACACTGCTCAGTCCAAAGAGTGGAACTCCAGTCAGCCCATGACCGATGTTGCATCCACCCGCAATGCCGGCCCCCACGCCCATCAGCAGACCACCCCCGAGAGCCTGGAGAAGACGCTGAGCGCCAGGGGCGCGCCAGGCAAACTCTCCATGTGACCTCGCCGCCACGTATGCGCCCGCAATGAGCCCCACCCACATGAAACTCCCCCAGGTGAGCAGGGAGGTCTCACCGGTGAACAGGAACCCCGAGATCGTTCGGATCGGCTCGGTGATCGAAAGACCGTACTCCCTTCCGGTCAGGGCTGAGATCGGCCAGGCAGCCGTGGCTATCAGACCGATGGTGATGCCGCTCCTTGTCCAACTCCACCCTCTCTGGTAGCCGCCGGCCGGGCTTTTCAGAAGCCACCAACCGCCAACTATGACGAAGGTTACTACCAGTATCCATGGATTCACGCCCAAGAGGCGATCCAGCGTTGCGGGCTGCCCATCGATCTCAACCACGGAGCTCCGCAAGACGACTTGCACCGGCTCTAAAACGCCGTCATTGGTCATCGTGATCCCAAATACAAAACCGAGCAGCGCAATAATCGAACCCACCATCCCCTCACCGGACCGGTAAGTACTGCCGCTCCCTCACCCACCGGAAAAGGCCATTCCGATACCGAACACGAACCCGCCGCACAACGTCGCTACCCAAAAAAATGGTGTGACGCCCAGCCCGAACAGACCCAACGTCGCCATCGCCCTGACCCCGACCATCTGAATCAAAAGAGCCAGGATGTAGGCCCGTAGCAGGGTGAGATCCCGCGCCAGCAGGATATCGCGGAACGTAGAGTTCATGCAAAAGCGCCCACGCTGCAGGGCGTACCCGAAGGCTGCCCCGACAACGAGACCCAGGCCCATCATTCGGATCATGGCTGCGCCGTTCGCGGTCTCAGTGACCACCGCCGGGAACTCCACAAAACTCGTAGTAATCGATCAGATCGGTAATGGTGGGATGATCACCACAGACCGGACAGTTCAGATCGCGTCGCACCTTGACCTGCCGAAACTCCATCCCCAGCGAATCGAAGAAAAGAAGCCTCCCGGCCAGAGAATCGCCGATCCCGATCAGCAACTTAATCGCCTCGATCGCCTGGAGACTCCCAATAATACCGCAGAGTACACCCAGTACGCCGGCCTCCTGGCAACTTGGGACCAGCCCTGGTGGCGGCGGTGCAGGGTAGAGACAGCGATAGCAGCCCTGCCCTGGAGCGAAGACCGTCACCTGGCCTTCGAACTTGAAGATACTCCCATCTACGAGTGGTTTCTTCAGCAGTACACAGGCGTCGTTGACCAGGTATCGGGTCGGAAAATTGTCGCAACCATTCACCACCAGGTCATACTGACTGATGACCTCTTTCGCGTTCGCCGAGGAGATGATCGTTTGAAACGGCTCTACCTTTACGTCCGGATTGATCTGAGCAATCGACTCGACCGCAGAGACAACCTTTGGTCGTCCCACATCATCCACGTGGTGGAGGATCTGGCGTTGCAGGTTACTCAGGTCCACAATGTCGGCGTCGATGATGCCGAGGCGACCGACGCCGGCAGCGGCCAGGTAGAGAGCCGCAGGGGAACCCAGACCACCCGCCCCGACGAGCAGGGCCGAGCTGTTCAGAAGCTTGCGCTGCCCTTTACCGCCTACCTCAGGGAGGATGATGTGGCGACTGTAGCGACGAATCTGCTCTTCACTGAACGGAGCGCTCCCCCCAGCCATAGCCGGGATCAAGATCACCTCGTCCCCGTTCTTAAGCGCGGTCCGCCTCCCTCCAAGCTCCTCCACAGCCACGTTATTGACATAGACATTGACATGACGGTGGACCTCTCCAACTCCATCGAAGACATGTTCGCGAATACCTGGAAAACGCCTCTCCAGATCCTCTAGAAGCTCTACCAGATTGTCCCCATGCCCCTCGACGACGGGCTGATTCTGCGTCAGTCTTCGATACGGGGTCGGGATGCAGACACGGATCGCCACACTACGGTCACCTTCCGGTGATGTCATCCCCTGAGAGGTATTCTCACCACGATAGCCATCCATGCGTTCGCTCCCTTATTGATCAGAATGAGACCGACAGGTACCGCTCTCCTGTGTCGGGTAGGATCGTCACCACAACCTTCCCAGCTTGCAGCCGTTCGGCGACCACTATCGATGCAAAGACATTGGCCCCGGCCGAGATCCCTACCAGGAGGCCTTCCTCTCTGGCCAGGCGAGAGGCCATTCGATAGGCATCCTCGTCCTCAACGGCGATAATCTCATCAATTACCTCCATGTTCAGCACGCCGGGGACAAAGCTCGCGCCAATTCCCTGGATGCCATGCGGCCTAGCCCTGCCTCCCTGTAACACGGGGGATCTGGCCGGTTCCACCGCGACCACCTGAACGCCAGGGACTTCCCTTTTCAGCACCTCACCCACCCCGGTAATCGTCCCGCCAGTCCCGACGCCTGCCACGAAAGCGTCAATTTGCCCGTCCGTTGCCTTGAGAATTTCTTGCGCGGTGGTAAGGCGGTGAGCCTCCGGGTTGGCCGGATTCACAAACTGTTGCGGCATGAAGTAACCAGGATTTTGCGCCACGAGAGTTTCTGCCGCATAGACTGCGCCGCTCATTCCCTCGATGGCAGGGGTGAGTATCACCTCGGCCCCGTACCGACCGACTAACCTCCGCCGCTCCGTACTCATATCCTCCGGCATCGTCAGGATCAGGCGGTACCCCTTGACCGCCGCCACCATCGCAAGTCCGATCCCGGTATTGCCGGAGGTCGGCTCGACAATCGTGTCACCCGGCTTCAGCCTCCCGCTCCGCTCGGCCGCCTCGATCATGGCCAAGGCGATTCGGTCCTTCACGCTTCCGCCCGGATTGAGCGACTCCAGCTTTCCAAGAATTCGGGCCGATCCAGGGCGCGGTATTCGCTGTAACTGGACCAGCGGGGTGTCGCCTATCAACTCCAGGACATTTCGAGCCAACCGTGGCATCTACTTATTCAACCTCCAGGCAGCCCAGACGGGTTAGATCTGGTAGCTTACTCCCTCTCGCTCCTGTCTCGTACGGATCTGTCGGCTGAGGTCTTCAAGCGTGGTGTGGTCCACAATCTTCACCACGGCATCGCGCACGTCAGCCCAGAGATCCCGGAGGCCGCAGCGAGGCTCCTCAATGCAGATCTCTCGCGGCCCACTCCCAACACAGAAGATAGGGATGATCGGGCCCTCCATGGTCCTGATGATGGCTCCGACCGTAATCTCTCTGGGGTGCTTTGCCAGGTAGTAGCCCCCGCTGACTCCCCGCTTGCTTTCGAGAAAGCCGGCTCGCTTGAGGCTTAACAGGATCTGTTCCAGGTAACGGGCCGGCAGGTGTTGTCGTCGGGCGATATCCTCTATCTGAATCGGCCCTTTCTCATAATGGAGAGCCAGATCTTGCATGGCTCGTGTAGCGTAGTCGCCCTTCGCGGACACCTTCATTTCTAATCACCTAGTAAATACCTAGTAAGTCGATTGAGTTACTTGATAGTTATAGCTTCAGCGAAGAATCATGTCAAGAATTTTTTGTAACATCGGATTTAGACAGGATAATTAGACAGCCACTCACTTGTGATTCGTCGCCTTACGTCGCTATAATTCTCTTGCCCAATTATTCTCCCTCTGCTACCCTCACTTCGGTTTGTCGAGCTCTATGTGTCGGTAGGTCTGGCGTTGCCATGACGTGCCTTCGTAACGTGTGCAGAGCCCGCGAATGCACCCTTCCAAGATAGCACTGCCCCGTGAAAGCTGAGTCACGCACACCGACAACCGGAGTCCTGACGCAGCAGGGCAGGATATGCGGGAAGAATGCTGGGTGAATGAGGGGTCGAGAGGGCATGCAGGGACGGCTCAGACTTGGCGTACTGGCATCCGGTCGAGGCAGTAACCTACAAGCGATCATCGATGCCTGTGAGGGCGGTCAGGTCGATGCGGTTATCGCCCTTGTCATCAGCGACGTGGCAGAGGCCTACGCCCTCGAACGAGGTCGCCAACATGGAATCGAAGCCGTCTTCCTCGACCCATCTCTGCACCGCACGAGTGAAGAGTTCGATGCGGCGGCGATCGACCTGCTGCGTAGGCACGAGGTGGAGCTGGTTTGTCTAGCCGGATTCATGCGCCTGCTGAGCCCTCATTTCATCCGGGAGTATCGGAACAGGATCATGAATATTCATCCTGCGCTTCTCCCTGCCTTCCCTGGGCTGCACGCCCAGCGCCAGGCGCTTCGGTGTGGCGCGAAGGTCTCCGGATGCACCGTCCACTTCGTGGATGAGGGGGTCGATACCGGTCCCATCATCATTCAGGCCGTCGTCCATGTGCTGGACGATGACACCGAAGAGGCCCTCTCGGCCCGGATCCTCGCGCATGAACACCAGATCTATCCGCAAGCGATCCAACTCTTCGCCGAAGGGCGGTTGGAGATTAGAGGTCGTCGGGTGCTCTGTCATGGGACCAAGACCTCTCAGGCGCACGACAAGCGGGCATGGGGAGCGATGAACCCGTGATGATGTCAACCGGGCTTGCGAGCGAAAAGGGATCGGTACACGTTCGACGGGCCCTGATCAGTGTATCCGATAAGGCTGGGCTGATTGAACTGGCGTCGGCTCTACAGAGTCTGTCCATCGAGATCATCTCTACCGGCGGAACGGCTCGCGCCCTGCGGGAAGCCAACATTCCGGTGGTCGATGTGGCCGACATCACAGGCTTCCCTGAAATGCTGGACGGGCGAGTCAAAACGCTCCACCCGAGGATTCATGCCGGTATCCTGGCGAAGCGAGACGACCCCGAGCACCAGCGGCAACTGCGCGAGCTCGGTCTCCTCCCCATCGACCTCGTAGTCATCAACCTGTACCCCTTCGAGGCCACTGTCTCCAAGAGCGGCGTTACGCTGGAGGAGGCCATCGAGCAGATCGATATCGGCGGACCAAGCCTCATCCGGGCTGCTGCAAAGAATTTCGAGGACGTTGCGATCGTCGTTGATCCGGCCGATTACACTACGGTTAGCACAGAACTGCAGCAAGCGCAGGGCTGCCTATCGCGGGCCTGTCGGCTGCATTTAGCGACAAAGGCCTTCGCGCACGTCGCTCGTTATGACGCGCTGATTGCCGCGTATCTGGAGCGGCAATGCGGTGAGGCAGATGAACCTGTGCTCCCCAATCTCCTCGATCTTCGCCTGGTCAAGGTGAAGCAACTCCGTTACGGCGAAAACCCGCACCAGCAGGCTGCCCTGTATTGCGACGCACTCGCAAGTGAACCTTCTGTGGCGGGGGCACAGCAGCTTCAGGGGAAGGAACTCTCGTTCAACAACCTCCTGGACCTTGACGCAGCCTTTGCCTTGTCTAAAGAATTCGATGAACCTGCCGTTGTCGTCGTGAAACATACAAATCCCTGTGGCGTCGGTATCGGTTCCAGGCTGAGTGAGGCGTATCAGCGTGCCCTGTCCGCAGATCCGATCTCGGCCTACGGCGGGGTTCTTGGGCTTAACCGCCAGGTGGATGCCGAGACCGCGCGCGAGATCGCTGCCACCTTTGTGGAGGCGATTGTTGCGCCGGGATACCATGAGGCGGCGCTCGCCATCCTTAAAGAGAAGAAGGCCCTTCGGCTCTTACTGATCGAGCCTTGGCCAGGAACGATACCCCCTGATCGAGCGGCCCGAGAGCTGCGGCCGATCGTTGGCGGGATGTTGGTACAGGAACGGGACCAGGTCGATCTGAACCCCAACACCCTCCGTGTGATGACCCGCCGCGAGCCTACTGATGCCGAAATGCGAGCGCTTCGGTTTGCCTGGAGGGTGGCGAAACACGTAAAGTCAAACGCGATCGTCATGACAAACGACTGTGCCACGGTAGGGATAGGCGCCGGACAGATGAGCCGGGTCGATGCCTGCCGACTGGCGGTGATGAAAGCCATCTCCCCCACACGTGGAACGGTCCTGGCGTCAGATGCGTTCTTTCCGTTTCGAGATGGGGTTGATACTGCGGCTGAGGCGGGGGTAACCGCGATCATCCAGCCAGGCGGCTCGATCCGTGATGCCGAGGTGATCCAAGCGGCGGATGCGGCCAACATCGCGATGGTCTTCACCGGCATTCGACACTTCCGGCATTAAACGCAGGGGATAGGGTGTGGGGGAAAAGCCAAGCCCTTGCCTCTACCCTAGACCCTATACCCTTGGAGGGTGCATGCAGGTTCTCGTAATCGGTTCAGGCGGAAGAGAACACGCCCTCGCGTGGAAGATCGCTCAGAGTCCGAAGGTGGCGAAGGTCTGGGTCGCACCAGGAAGCGCCGGGATAAGTGAGATCGCCGAGTGCGTGGAGATCAGCGCCTCCGACTTCCGCCTGCTGGCAGATTTCGCCGAACAGAAACGGATTGACCTGACCGTCGTGGGACCAGAAGGTCCGCTTACGCTTGGGATCGTAGATGAATTCGAGCGCCGCGGACTCCGCATCTTCGGACCCAGGAAGGATGCTGCCCTCATTGAGGGGAGTAAGGTCTTCGCCAAGAGCTTCATGAAGAAGTACCATATCCCCACCGGCTTCTTCCAGTCGTTCGACCGGGCAGAGGAGGCCAAGCGATACATCCAGGAGATCGGTGTCCCCCTCGTCGTGAAGGCCGATGGCCTGGCGGCGGGAAAAGGAGTCATCGTCTGTTTCGATTTGCCAGAGGCGCTGGATGCGGTCAAGAAGATTATGGAAGATCGTCTCTTCGGCGACGCCGGCGAGCGGATCCTCATTGAGGAGTACCTGGAGGGAGAGGAGGTCTCCTTCCATGCGTTGACTGACGGAGACGCCGTCTTGCCGCTGGCATCATCCCAGGATCATAAACGCGTGTTCAATGACGACCAGGGCCCCAATACCGGCGGCATGGGCGCCTACTCTCCAACGCGGGCCATCACCGAGCCGATCCAGCAGCAGATCATGGAGCGCATCATGATCCCGACCATCAGAGGCATGGCGGCCGAAGGACGACCATACAAAGGCGTTCTCTATGCCGGCCTGATGATCAGGGCGGGCGAGATCAAGGTGCTCGAGTTCAACGCCAGGTTCGGCGACCCCGAAACGCAGCCGCTGCTCCTGCGAATGAAGTCTGACCTGGTCCCGCTGCTAGAGGCAGTCGTAGACGGTCGACTACGGGACCAGACAATCGACTGGATGCCGGACGCGAGCGTCTGCGTAGTCATGGCCTCAAGAGGTTATCCCGGCCCGTACGACCAGGGCGCTCTGATCGCCGGGCTTGAGGAAGCGGCAGCAGAGCCTGGTGTCATGATCTTCCACGCCGGGACAAGCTGCATGGAAGGTCAGATCCTCACCGGAGGGGGGCGGGTCCTGGGTGTCACCGGCCTCGGTCAAGACATTCAAGGGGCGATCGCCACCACCTACAGAGCGGTAAAAAAGATCCATTGGGAAGGCGCACACTACCGGACGGACATCGGCGTTCGCGCCCTCGCCAAGGCCTCATAGCGGTATGGCAACGCAGCCCGTAGTCGGGATGGAAGAAAAATACGTGGAAGGAGCGACAGTTGACCACTCATAACAGTATGGCAACGCAGCCCGTAGTCGGGATCGTCATGGGCAGCGACTCCGATCTGGCAGTCATGGAACACACCGCCAAGGCGCTGGAGCGGTTCGGGATCCCGTTCGAGCTCAAAATCAGCTCTGCCCATCGTTCTCTTGACGCTACACTTCGCTATATCCGTCAAGCCGAGGCGCGAGGGATTAAGGTGATCATCGCCGGCGCCGGCGCCGCGGCTCACCTCGCGGGCGTCATTGCAGGCCAGACCATACTCCCGGTCATCGGGGTTCCACTGGCATCGAGTTCGCTTAAGGGCCTGGACGCGCTTCTCTCTATTGTCCAGATGCCCGGGGGGATTCCGGTTGCCACCATGGCTATCGGCGAGGCAGGGGCAAGGAACGCCGGCATCCTGGCCGCGCGAATTCTGGCGCTGTCAGATGAGGCCCTCCAACATACGCTGCAATCATTTAAGGAGGCTCTGGCCTCTGAAGTGGAGGAAAAAGATCGCACGCTCCAAGAGCGCCGTTCCTGAACTCCCCCTACCACAGAGCCCTTACTCCAGGGAATCGTTCATGAATTTGGCGTACCCGGCTAGTGGCCGGCAGGCGTCGCTGCTGTTCCTCTTCTTCCTTGGCCTCGTCACCACCTTTCACCTCTGGTTCATCAACTCAGGCCACTTCAATCTGGCGCCGGACGAAGCGCACTATTGGGTCTGGTCGAAGCGACTGGACTGGAGCTACTATAGCAAGGGGCCGATGGTGGCCTACATCATCGCCCTATCCACCCGGTTAGGGGGCGACACCGAATTCTTTATCCGGCTCCCTGCAGTCATACTTTCAACTGGAACCGCCTTACTCACGTTCCTATTGGCAGTTCGGCTCTGCCGCTCCACTATTGCCGGTCTGGAAGCAGTACTGCTCCTTGCCGCCATACCGCTTTACGAGGCGGGCTCAATCCTGATGACGATCGATGCGCCGCTGGTATTCTTCTGGTCTCTCACGCTGCTGCTGATCCACCGCGCTCTCACGGCGAACGGCAACGGCTGGTGGCTCCTCGCGGGAATCAGCCTCGGACTTGGTTTGCTCAGTAAATATACGATGGCAGTCATGGTGCCGCAGATTTTCCTCTATCTTGCATTGTCCAGAGACCATCGGTTCTGGATGCGGCGATCAGGTCCCTACCTCGCTCTTGGGGTGGGGCTCCTCCTCTTTAGCCCTGTCATATATTGGAATGCGACGCACGGCTTGGTCTCGTTTCGCCACCTCCTGGAGCAGCTTGGGGGGGGAAAAGATACGGTTCTGCCGCTGAAGAGTCTGGGGGAATTTGTGGCATCCCAGGTAGGTGTGGTGACCCCCGTACTGTTCGTTGTACTCATGATCGGGCTCTGGGGGGTTGGAAGGACCGGACTTACCCGACGCGGTGACGACGCCTCGCTGTTTCTCTTCTGTGCCTCCGTGCCCCTGCTGCTCGCTTGCGTCATCACCAGCCTGTGGACAAAGGTACAGGCGAACTGGGCCGCGCCGGCCTTTATCGCTATGGCCATAGCTGCCGCTAAGTGGCGATCAGGCGCACCCATCCAAGGTTACTCTGCCTTGCGATGGACGCGCAGTCGTGCCCTTTTCGCGGTCGCCTTACTGACCGGGTTCCTCGTCAGCGCCATTGGTCACTTTCCGCACGCACTTGCCTCGATCGGTCTGCCGCTTCCTCACAAGCTCGATCTGACCCGGCGCCTCCGAGGATGGGCAGATCTCGGCACACAAGTTAGTACCGTCCATCAAGAGATGAGTCGAAATAGATCGACATTCGTCTTCAGCGATCGGTATCAGATTGCCAGTGAGGCGATGTTCTATGTACCGGCTCATCCGACCACCTTTAATATCCAACTCGGGCGGCGAATGAACCAGTTTGACGTATGGGGAGGAACCGAGGAAGTTCGAGGTTGGGACGCCATCTTTGTTACGGATCGGTCTGACCCCCCAGATGCCGTTCTCCGCTCCTTCGACATGGTGAAACTAGAACGGACAGCTCACCTCTCGAAGGTCGGCCAGTTGCACGCCCTTGACTCGTGGTCAATCTTTCGCTGCTACGGTTTCCGTGGATTCCCTCCGGCGCAGCAGCTCGGGTACTAGATGAGTGACGACTCACCCCGATGCGCTTTGAACAACGATCCTCAGCAGGCGCCGTGGTTGTCCATCATCATCCCCTTTTGTAACGAAGAAGAAAACATCCGGCCCCTCCACGACCAGATCATCGCGGCCATGGTCGGTATTGGACGGCCCTACGAGGTGATCGCCGTGGACGATGGCAGCACTGATCGGACACTGGCGGCCCTTGAAGCGATCGTGAAGGACGACCCGAGGTGGAGTGTGGTGGTGTTCCGACGAAACTTCGGGCAGACTGCTGCCTTATCCGCTGGCTTTGACCACGCCAAGGGCGACGTGATCGTGACCCTCGATGGGGACCTTCAGAACGATCCAGCCGATATCCCCAGGCTGCTGGAGTCGATCCAGGACTACGACGTAGTAAGCGGCTGGAGGGCCAATCGTAAGGACCCCTTCCTCTCCAGGCGGCTGCCTTCTATGCTTGCGAACTGGCTCATCTCCGTGACAACCGGCGTAAAGCTTCACGACTATGGGTGTACCCTGAAGGCGTATCGACGGGCGGTAGTGGAGAATCTCCGGCTGTACGGAGAGTTGCATCGGTTCATCCCCGCCATTGCCAGTTGGATGGGGATCGCCATCGCCGAGATCAAGACGAACCACCGCCCCAGACAGTTCGGACGCTCCAAGTACTCCATAGCACGAACGGTACGGGTTCTCCTGGATCTCATCGCTGTAAAATTCCTCCTCCGATTCAGCACGTCCCCAATTCACATCTTCGGCGGACTAGGGCTCACCGTCGGAGTCACCGGCGGAGGGTTACTCCTGTACCTGACCAGCCTCAAACTGCTCATGGGCCACTCGATCGGTGGGCGGCCGCTCTTGCTGCTTGCGATCCTCCTCCTGATTCTGGGGGTGCAACTGGTGGGCATGGGCCTACTCGGCGAAATGGTGGCACGGGTCTATCACGAAACGCAGGGCAAACCGATCTACATGGTTAAGCGAACGATTTACGGTCAGCAGGCCGGAGGAATAGATGCTGAATCCGATCAATAGATCCGCAGCCAAGTCCTGGCAGTTTTGGCTAAAACTCGCCGGTAGCCTGGCGCTGCTGTCTTTCCTCTTGGCCAGAACCGATCTACACGCCATTGGGACGCTCTTCCGTTCCCTGCGCTTTCCCATCTTTTTCGCCTCCATCTTTCTCTACATCCTTGCCCAGATGCTCAGTGTTGTTCGCTGGAGATGCCTGTTGCTGGCAGAAAAAATCAACATTCCATTCTGGCGGCTGACTCTACTGTACTTCGAGGGAATGTTCTTCAATCTGATGCTCCCCACCTCTATCGGCGGCGATGTGATCCGCGGCTATCGGGTCTTCCAGATGACCCGGCGAGACAAAGCCTCACTGGCCTCTATTCTCGTCGAGCGGCTCTCCGGCTTTGTCGCCCTTGCTATCATCGCCTGCATCGCCATGATCCCAGCCTACACCTATTTGAACGACCCCGTCGTCGTATGGTTGGTGGTCATGGCGGCCACGGGGGTCATCGGGATCGTCGCAGGCTTGCTGAGCGTTCGACTCCAGACGCTGTTCTTTAGGGTGCTGAATGGGGTGGGGCTAGGCCGGTTCCACGAGAGGCTGGAGCAGCTGCACGAATCGATCCGGCGATACTGGACTCACCGGCAGGCCCTGTTACAGGCAGTTGGTCTCTCACTGATTCTCCAGTCGCTGGTAATCATGATCTTCTACCTGACCTCACGCGCTCTGAATCTGTCCGTCGATGTTCGCTATTTCTTCCTGTTCGTCCCGTTGATCAACGTCATCTCGATGCTGCCAGTTTCCATCGCTGGCATAGGTCTCCGCGAGGGAAGCTCCGTCTACTTCTTCTCCAAGGTCGGTCTGGATTCGGCTGGCGCAATTAGCCTATCCTTATTATTTTTCGCTGTCACAGCCCTCTGTAGCGGGTTGGGAGGGATCGCGTTTCTGGTCGGTCACTCTCAGCACCGGATGGACCCGTAAACTGCGGAACCAACCATGCCTGTTATGCCGTGGCTAGAGAGACTGCGCGAGTGGGATGAAGCCGGATTCCGCCTGATTAACGGAAGCCTGCGGAACCAGATCTTCGATCTCCTGATGCCGTTCGTCAGCAATAAATGGAACTTCGCCATCCCGGTGGCCGTTCTGCTTATTTACGTATTGATCTTCCGTCCAAAACGAGATCGCATCATAGTCGTTTCCGCCATCGCTGTCATTCTACTCACCGATGGAACCAGCCACATCCTCAAGGATCTGTTCCAACGGACCAGGCCATTTCATCCTCTCAGGGATGCCACGCATCTCGTTTCGTTCTCCTTTCCTTCAAACCATGCCAGCAACATGTTTGCCTTGGCTACGTTTCTCTCCTATAATTACTCACGATCAGGGTTGCTCTGTTTCCCTTTAGCAGCTCTGGTTGGATATTCCAGGATCTATGTTGGCTCGCATTATCCGTTCGATGTGCTGGGCGGAGCGTTCTGGGGAGTCCTGATCGGACTTCTTGGCGCCGCAGCGGTCCAGCGTCTCATGCGGAGCGCGCGAGTTCAGCATGCGAGAAGATCGAGAGGCAAAAAGGACCATCCGTCCTGCGGGCCGGAAACCTTCCAGTAGCACCTTAAGGAGATCAATGATGAGTGATCAACGGATTCGGCTAACGTCCTTGTCGCATGGGGCTGGCTGAGCGTGTAAGATCAGCCCTGCTGATCTGGCCCAGGTGCTGGGCCAACTTCCACGATTTAACGACCCTAACATCCTTGTGGGGACGGATACCTCCGATGATGCCGCTGTCTACCGACTGGACAGTGGACAGGCGATCGTCCAGACCGTAGACTACATCACACCCGTAGTGGACGACCCCTATAGCTGCGGTCTGATCGCTGCCGCCAACTCTCTGAGCGACATCTATGCCATGGGCGCTACTCCACTATTCGCTCTCAACATCGTCGGTTTTCCGGTGGGAACGCTGCCGCTGAGCGTCCTGGGGGAGATCCTTCGTGGCGGAGCCGATAAGGTTTGCGAGGCTGGCGCCTCAATTATCGGAGGGCACAGCACCGATGACCCGGAGCCAAAGTATGGCCTCGTCGTCACCGGGCTGATCGATCCTGCAAAGATCTTTAAGAATTCGACCGCCCTCATTGGGGATGATCTGGTGCTGACCAAACCTCTCGGTATCGGGATCATTACCACAGGAATCAAACGCGACAAGGTCTCGCAACCAACGATTGATGCTGCCATAGCGATGATGGCCGCGCTGAATAAAGACGCCTCGGAGGCCATGGTGTCGGTAGGAGCACACGCCTGTACTGACGTCACAGGCTTCGGGCTGCTGGGTCACCTGCACGAAATGACAGCAGGTAGCAAGGTGGGAGCGCGGGTGTCGCTCTCAAAGGTTCCCGTTCTTTCCGGGACGTGGGAACTGGTCCAAGAGGGAATCTGCCCTGGCGGCACGCGACGGAACCATGAATCGCTGCAAGGAGCCATTGTCTGGGATCCAGAGATTCGGCAAGAGGCCCAGCTTATCTTATGCGATGCCCAGACCTCCGGTGGCCTCCTGATCGCGGTACCGAAAGACAGAACTTCGGCCCTGATTGAGCGCTTACGGGAGCGTCAAACGCCGGCCTTTGCCCTCATTGGCGAAATCATCGAGGATCCGGAAGGCCGGATCTGGGTGGAGCCGTAATCGGTAACAGGTAGATAGGCTGAAGACTGAAGGCTTTTAGGGGTAGGAACCGAGAAGATCGTAAATAGCTTGATTCGTGCCTTGCGAACAGATCCCTCGGCGGAGGATAGTTATCGACTCACAATGGACCTGCGAGCGATCCGCAGAGTGAGTGTAGCGGCCATGGCGCCTACTAGAAGCAACAGGGCGCCATCCGAGAGGGTTGGGATAATTGGGATATCTACAGAGGTGAAGGCGACCCCAGTGGGGGCCGTGCCGACCGTAATCGGGCTGCCAATCACACTGTTTGTAGCCGTAGCGATGACCGAGACGGTATTCGAGGATTGATTGGGCACGTACACCGATCCCCCGTCCGGACTCACAGCCAGGAAGTCAGGCCTCTCCCCTACCGGGATCGGGATGCCGACCACGGTGTTGGTGGCTGTGTCGATGACTGAGACGGTGTTGGCTACAAAGTTGGATACGTAGGCGTGGGCGCCGTTCGGGGTGATGGCGATACCGACGGGATTGGAGCCGACCGGGATCGGGATGCCGACCACGGTGTTGCTGGCCGTAGCGATGACTGAGACGGTGTGGGAGCCTGAGTTGGCGACATAGGCGAAGGCGCCGTTCGGGGTGATAGCGATGCCAGTGGGATTGGTCCCGACCGTGACGGTGCCAACGACCGTATTGCTGGCCGTAGCGATGACTGAGACGGTGTTGGAGCCTGAGTTGGCGACATAGGCGAAGGCGCCGTTCGGGGTGATAGCGATGCCAGTGGGATTGGTGCCGACCGTGACGGTGCCAACGACCGTATTGCTGGCCATAGCGATGACTGAGACGCTACCGGGGATGGAACCGAAGTTCGTCACGTAGGCGAAGGCGCCGTTCGGGGTGATAGCGATACCGACGGGATTGGATCCTACCGGGATCGGGATGCCGACCACGGTGTTGCTGGCCGTAGCGATGACTGAGACGGTGTTGGAGCCTGAGTTGGTGACATAGGCGAAGGCGCCGTTTGGGGTGATAGCGATGTGCTCAGGCGTTAGTCCGACTGAGATATTGGTTAGAACAGTTTTTGTAGCGGTGTTAATGACAGAGACACTGGCCGAGCCAGCATTCGTCACATATGCCGAAGACGCAGCCTCCGCCGCCCTCACCGTCCAGGATGCCCCAATAACCAGACAGACAATACCGGCGAGAGCCAAGCCCCATGGGAGCCGGCCACTATCTCCTGGAAGAGCTGATTGCCTATAAGTGATCGGTAGAGCTCGCTTCACCATCGTGTCCAGTGTCGATCAGATACGCCTTCATTGCCAGCAGCTTTCCTTTCCGCTGTGTCGCGCAAGAGCCCGTTAACAGTAAGCAAACTGATCCCTTCCTGTCAAGGGAATTCGCCCTTTCAGTGTAACCATTCAGTGAGAGGGGGGAAATCATTAAAAATAATGTGGTATTTTTTTATAAAATCCCCCTTAATCCCCCTTTTTCAAAGGGGGAAACGGTTAGTCCCCCTCTTTGGAAAAGAGGGGTTAGGGGAGATTTTCCACCCGTAACTGAATGGTTACCTTTCAGTCAGGTAAATAGGCAGAAGACTGAAGGCTGTTGGAGTAGGAACCGAGAAGCCTGATAAATAAATTATCGCTTTTTCTGGAGGACTCGACTAACCCTGCAGCTTCGGTTACGAGAGATCGCGGCCTGTTCGACATGCCGAACTTGTGGCCAGGAGAGCGGAGGCGGCTTCCGTCACCTCCTCAACAGAGATCGAGCGCATACATAAACGATCCGCTTCAATCTGACACCGCCGCTTTGAGCAAGGGCTGCAAGGAAGGGGGACACGGAGCACAACCCCACCTGCCTGGCCGGTAGGCGGGTCGCCTCCGTAGGGACCGATGAGACGTGGATCGGTTGGGCCAAAGAGCGCGACAAGTGGGGTTCCGAGCGCCGCTGCCAAGTGCATGGGACCGGAATCCACCGTCACCAGGAGGTTGATTCGCCGGAGGAGGGCGATCAGGACCTTTAGGTCTGTCCGACCCGCCGCCACGAACGGGGCTGGGTTCATGTGGCTTACCAGACGCCTGGCCAGTGGAAGGTCCGATGAGGAGCCGATCACAAGGATCCTGGCCCCATGCCGCTGTGCCAGCACTTCCCCCACACGCGCAAATCGCTCCTCTTCCCAGAGTTTCGTCCGCCAACGCGCCTGAGGATTCAGGGCGATCACCGGATTATTCGGCGTCACGGCGGCCTCAGCCAGGAGCGCCTCAGCCCTCGCCCCGTCCTCGGGTCGGGAAGGGAACACGAACGCTTTCGATAGTGGGTCTGCTCCCAAAAACCTGGCGGCTTCCAGGTACCGGTCCACGGCATGTAGCGGTCCTGGTGGAAGCGGCACCACGTGAGTTAACGCGCGATCGCTCCCCTCGCGCCCCCCCGCGAGACCGACCCGATATCGCGCGCCGGTACAGACCACCGTGAGGGCGCTCTTCAGCAGTCCCTGTAAATCGACAACAAGGTCGTACCGACCCTGACGAAGATCAGCGATAAGCGCGGTCATCTCTCGCAGCACCTTCGCCCCGCGGAAGGGGGTCCGTACCTCCCGTCCCCATCGCCTGCGGCCTGAAACGATGACCCGATCCAGCAAGGGATGACCCAGCAGCAGCTCTGCCGCCTCCTCCTCCACCAGCCATGCGATGTGCCGATCAGGGTACCGCTGTCTGAGCGAGCTAAGGAACGGGAGCGCGTTCACCACATCGCCGATGGAGCTCGGCTTAATGATGAGGATGCGCTGGACCTGCTCCATCGGCACAGCGCCGATTGAAGACACGGCTCTCATCCTCGGCCGCTCCGTTGCACAATCCACTCGGTGGCGCCCAGCAGATCTCTAGCCGTATGAGCGGGCATTGGACCTCCCGCCGCATGAAGGCGATCCAACGACTCGCGCCCATAGCCGGTCAGTACCAGCACCGAGGGGAGGCCTAGCCGATCTGCCAGCAGCATATCGCTCACCTTATCCCCAACGACGTACGATCGCTCCATGTCTACCTGCTGCTCAAAGGCCGCCTGCTGAATCAACCCGGGGGCAGGCTTACGACACAGGCAGGCCCGTCTGTACGGGAAGAGCCCTTCCCGAGGATGATGAGGGCAGTAGTAGAAGGCATCCATCTCGCCTCCCGCCTCGCGGAGCAACTGCAGGAGTCGCCGATGGGTCGCTTCAACCAGCTCTTCCGTTGCGTCCCCTCGGGCCACTCGCGCCTGATTGGTGACCACGATCCGCAGATACCCTTCCTCGCCAAGGCGTTTCAACGCTTCTGCCGCCCCGGGAATCGGTCTCATCAAGTCTGGGTGTTGAATCGGCCCGATCTCCTCGTTGATGGTACCGTCCCGGTCCAGAAAGACCGCGGGCCGCATCCGGACGTTCTCCTCGGTAGTGGAGGTTGATCGTGTGAGAAGGGCCTCCACGGCAGCCACAACCCTCTCCACGTCCAGCGCCTGCATGCATCGATGGTCGATCGGGCAGTCGCGGTAGCGACACGGACTGCAGGCCGGCGGATCGTGAAGAACCCGATGTCCAGAGCCGAGAGGCCCTGTTCGGAGAGGATCCGTCGGGCCGAACAGGGCGACGCACGGCACCCCTAACGCGGAGGCGAGATGCATCGTCCCCGTATCGTTCGTGAGGAGCAGCGCGCATCGACTGAGCAGGCCGGACAATTCGGGAAGAGTCGTCCGGCCACCGAAGTCGATAGCAGCTCCGCGCATCCGCTCGCGGATGGCGCTTGTTAACGAGGCTTCCCTCGGTGAACCGAATAACAGGACGGTGGCTCCAAGGCGATCAATCAAAAGATCGGCTGCTGCGGCAAACCGGTCAGTCGGCCAACGCTTTGCCGTCCCATAGGCAGCACCGGGGGTCATGCCAATTAACATGGTGTGAGAGGGGAGACCCAAGTCGGTGAGCAGCTTCTCTGCTTCCGCGTCGCTTCCCGGCGGAAGCAGAGAAGCTGTCGGACGCGACCACGCATCCCACTTAAGCGATCGGAGCAGGCCAAGGTAGGAGTCTGCCTGATGATGAAGTTTCGGGTTTCGGATTTCGGGTTTCGGGTTCAAAGAATCTCGTGACGCGTAACTCGAAACTCGAAACTCGAAACTCGAAGGTGAGGGGCACACCCCAACCGTCAAAAGAGGGCCCCGTCCATCGGCCACATACCCGACCCGGTGCGGAATTCCTGCCAGCCGGACGATCAGAGCTGTTCGGAAGCTGTTCGGTAAGAGCAGGGCCAATTCAAAGTCTCGTTGCCGTAGTGCTGTCGCCGCCCACATCAGCTCACCTCTGCTTGGCAACTCAACGAGCTCGTCGATGAACGGTAAGGATCGAAACAACTGGCTAAGCCACGGGCGCACGAGAAGTGAGATTCTTGCTTCAGGAAAGGAGCGGCGGAGGTTGGCGAGCGCAGGCAGAGCGAGGACCGCGTCGCCCAACCAATTAGGGCTTACGACCAGGATAGATCGAATCTGGTCTGGTTCGAAGGTACGCCTGATGCGAAGCGTCGCCACACTCATTGTGTCGGGTTCTGCCTCGCAGTTCCAGATTCCACGTATCGGGTTCCGGATTCCAGGTTCGGAACCTGGCACGTGGCACGCGGTTGTGTTTTCCATCTGCGATGGAGCCAGAGCCACTGGGCCGGCTCCCTCCGAACGAACGCTTCGATGGCCTTGGTGAAAGAGGCGGTGTTGGCAATGACGTCTGCCTTCAGGCGCCCGGTCCTGATCAAGGGGATCTCTTTCTCCACAAGAACAGTGTGCCGGTCCCGCCCGCACCGTATGATGGCGGCAGGAAGAACCGATGCGTCGGTTCTGAGGGCCAGGAGAGCTGGCGCAAGGGTCGTGCAGGCCTGCATACCAAAGAAATCGACAAAGACCCCCTCTTTCCAGGTGGTGTTTTGATCCATGAGGATCGCGACGCTCTCCCCACGAAGCAGCGCCCGCACCAGCACCGGCATCACCTGTTTCTTGGCTAATACCCTCGTTCCCCAGGCGGTCCGCAACCGGTTGATTGCCCTATCGAGGTATGGATTATCCAGGGGGCGCGTCACAGCAGACAACGGCTCACCCATAAGGCCTACCGCAAGCGGCAGCAGTTCCCACGAACCCAAGTGCGCGGTGACGTAGATGATTCCTTTCCCTCTGCGCTTGGCCTGCTGGATGTGCTCATACCCTTCGACCCCGATAACTTGCCGGAAGTTCTCTCGATCGATCTTGAGACTCCGACAGGTCTCGACAACGGTTCGGCCGAGATTGATAAAGCATAAGCGCGTAAGTTCATCAATCTCCATAGAGGAAAGCTCACCATGAAAGGCCCGATGCAGGTTCTCATGAGCAACAAGGCGATGCTTGTGATCAAAGCGGTAGAGCAGCCCAGCCAATCCCTCACCTACAGAGTAGGCCACTGAAGATGGCAGGTACAACAATCCCTTCGCGAGTCCCATCGCGAGGAGGTATTCGAGATAGGCGGCAATACCGCCCATGGTCTTGGGCTTCATGAGGCGCTCAGTTTCACCATGCGGCTCACCATGGCGTCTAACACCTCCACCCCTTCCACCAATTCGAGTGAGATCGACAGGGCGTAGAACGGTGCCTCCACCTTTGCAAGGTCCAAGCACGTCAATTTTACCATATCCTTTTCTGTGGTGACTACCATGGAGGCGCCGCTCTTCCTGGCCGCTTCGTTGATGATCTCCAGGTCGGCGGTAGAATAGCGGTGGTGATCGGGGAAGACACGACGAGCCACAACGAAGGCGCCAAGCTGAACAAGGGTGGCCTCAAACCGGCTCGGATTGGCGATGCCAGAGGCTGCCAACAACCGCTGACCAGTGAGACGTTCAAGGCCCAGGCGTTCTCCGCCGTTGACATCGATGAGGCCAATAGGCCGATGAACAGCCAGGGCGATTGGGGTGGTCGGCGCATACCGTCGGATCGCCTGCATGGCGGGGTCCAGGTCCCGTCCGGCGTCAGCGTGGGTGACGACCACGATGTCGGCCCGTCCGAGCGCCTCCGGAGGCTCCCGCAACAACCCCGAGGGCAACAGCCGACCGTAGCCAAGAGGGTTGCCCGCGTCAACCAGGACGATATCCAGATCGCGGTAGAGCCTGAGATGTTGAAACCCATCATCCAGAATAATGACACCGCAATCCACCTGCTCAAGGGCAACCTCACCAACTCGGTATCGGTCGGCTCCCGTCAAGACAGCGACACCCGGCAGGTGCCTGGCCAGCATATAGGCCTCGTCAGCGGCGACCGGCGGTTCACATCGTAGATCTCTGCCGTCGCTGATAATTGTTGGCTTCTTCAAACCACCTCGATACCCCCGTGAAATGATGACCACCCGCTGGCCTTGCTCGCGCAGCCGAGCGGCCAACATCTCAACGAACGGGGTCTTCCCGCTTCCGCCAGCACTTACGTTTCCAACGCTCAGCACCGGGACTGGAAGTCGGCGAGTCCTGGCGAGACCAGACGCAAAGAGCGCAGCCCGAAGCGAGATTGCTGCCCCATACGCATACGAGACCGGACGCAAGCACGTCAGCCAGGCTTGAGCGGTCCATTGCTCCGAAGCCTCCGCCATGCAGTGTTGCGTCCAGGCCGAGAGCGCCTCTATGCCTTTCACAAAACGAACTTCTCCAGAAGGGCTACCGTCCGCTCACACGCGCCGTGATGGGCCGCCAAAGCTGCCATTGCAGCTTGCCCCATACTCTCCCTGGCGGCGGGATCACGCAGGAGTATGGCGAGCTGCCTGGTAAGGTCCGCCGCATCGCTTACCTGGATAGCCGCCCCCCATTCGATTAGGTATGCGCTCGCTTCAGCGAAGTTTTCCATATGGGGACCGAACAGAATCGGACGACCGTACAGGGCCGGCTCAAGCAGGTTGTGGCCACCTCTGGGTATGAGGCTCCCTCCAACAAAGCTGATACTCCCCACCGCATATAGTGTCGACAGCTCACCAACGGTGTCCACGAGGATCACTTCCTTTGCGTCGCCTCTTCCTTGAGCTAAGGCGCTCCGTCTCACTGCAGTCAGGCCATAGTCTGCAACCATCGTCTCTACCTGGGTGACGCGCTCGGGATGGCGTGGCGCCAGAATCAACAGAAGGTCCGGGAACTCACCGCGCAGGCGACCAAAGACCTGCAGCAATACCTCCTCCTCACCTGCATGAGTACTTCCTGCCACCAGGATCGGTATCTCGGCTTCGATGTGAAGTTCCCGACGCCACTGTTCGGCAAGCGATGAGGCGTCAGCGTGGGGGGCTGCATCGACCTTGAGATTGCCCACCACATGCACCCGCTCAGGACTGGCACCCAACGCAAGAATCCGCTTCGCGTCTGTGCCGGTTTGCATGCAAAAGAGATCAACGCGTTGAAGGACCCGGCGGATGAAGGGTCGGACGAGGCAGTAGCGTGAAAAAGAGCGCTCTGATATCCGACCATTGATGATGGCTACCGGAATCCTTGAGGCAGCACATTCGTAGAGAAAATTTGGCCAGATTTCTGTCTCTGTGAGGAGGATGAGGCGGGGTCTCACGGTAGCAATGGCCCGATGAACGATCATTGGGAGATCGATCGGGAAGTACACCACTGCCGCTGCCTGCGGAAACGTTCGTCTGGCAACCTCTCGTCCGGTTCCGGTTACTGTTGAGACCAGGAGCGGTAGCGTTGGCCGACGAGCGGTCCAGAGATTAGCCAGGACGGAGGCAGCGCCGACCTCCCCCACCGAGACGGCATGTATCCAGACAGGCTGAACGGCTTGAAGCCGTGAGAGCAGTGGTTTAGGGTAACAACCCAGACGCTCACGCCATCCCTCCCGGTAGTAGGGGCTTCGAAGGGCCCTCAAAATGATAGAGGGTGACCAGACAAGTAAAACGAGGGTCAGCAGGAGGGTGTAGACAGAATACATCCCGGCATACCGGTCGTCACAGATTCGCCCTGAAGTAATCGTCGGCCTTCATCGTGAGCAGGTCGAGGCGTTCTTCGAGGGCTTCCTGATACTTTGTCACCTCATCCTTAGTCGCCGTCGGAGGAACGTACATCGGTTCCCCCCAGATGTATACGGCACGGGAGAATGGGACCGGTACGAGGAAGGCGTCCCAGCTCTGGAGGATTCGGCGTCGCGACGCACTAAAGCTCACCGGCACAATAGGAGCCCCCGTCAGCTTCGCCACCTCGATGACGCCGGGCCTGACCTTTGCTCGCGGTCCCTTTGGGCCATCCGGGGTAACAACCAGGTTCAGCCTTCCTTTGATGGCGCGAATCATCTGCTTGAGAGCGCGCATGCCGCCACGTGTCGCTGAGCCTCGAATCACCTCGAACCCGAGAAGCGTTGCAATTCGGCTGAAATACTCCCCATCCCGATGCTGGCTGACAAGGAGCACTCCCGGCTTCCCGGGATAGACAAAGGGCATCATCAGGAGCCGGCCGTGCCAGAAGACCACGATGATTCGCTCCCCCTTTGCCCAGCAGCTTTCAGGATACGTACGGCCAACATGAACGATCCGCAGCAGCCGAAATAGGCATTGCATAACCCTCGCAGCAAGCCATGGAACGATACGCAGCACAAAACGACCTTCCCTGAGCACAGCGACCGCTCTGGAAAAGGGCGACTTCTCCATTACCCTCTCTGGACCGCCATCCCCTCCCCGGCGCCAGACTGCAAGCACTCAAGGATAACGTCTACCGTCCGACCTATAGCTCCCGGCGGCCCCAATCGATCACGTACCTGCTGGAAATCCTGCCGCATCTGGAGACGTTGCTCCGTCGACAGGAGCAACCGGCGCACTTCGTCAGCGATCCGCTCGGGCGTCGCGTGAAATTGAATCAGCTCAGGTACAACTCGTCTTCCCGCTACCAGATTTACCATGCCGATGTACGGAACCCTGATCAACGCGCGGCCCAGCAGCCACGAGAGAAATGCGAGGCGATACACGATCACCATGGGGGTACCGATAATGGCCGCCTCCAGGGTCGCAGTACCTGAAGCCACAAGGATCACGTCCGAGGCAGCCATGACCTCATAGGTTCGCCCCTGAACAACCCTCGCCGAGATAACCTCTTGATTCAAGTAGGATCTGATGAGGTCGAGGGGAAGACCGTCGGCCACGGCAATGATGACGCGAAGACCCGGCTGCTCTATCATCAGCTGCCTGATCGACCTGAGTAAGATAGGTAGATGTCGCATGATCTCACCCACGCGGCTGCCGGGCAAGAGCCCCAGCACTGGGGCCGTCCCCTCCAGTTCCAGGCGGCGCCTTGCCTCCTGCATTGATGGTGAAGACGTTAACTGATCCAGGAGCGGGTAACCGACATACACGGCTTCGATCCCCCTTTCGCGATAGAAACTCTCCTCAAAGGGAAAGATCACCAGGAGCCGTCGGACATACTTCGCGATCGACCGTATCCGGCCAGCACGCCAAGCCCACACCTGCGGACTGATGAAATAGACAACGGGGATGCCAAGTCGGAATGCCCGGCGGGCGAGCCTCAGGTTGAAGTCCGGAAAATCTACAAGGATCATCAGATCCGGGCGTCGCTCGCGTAAACACCGGATCATGCTCCGATATGCCCGCCAGATGGCGGGAAGCCTGGCAGCAACCTCGACGATGCCGACCACCGCCAGATCGCCAACATGTGCATGGAGGCGGACACCCGCTTGGCGCATCCGGTCTCCCCCGATTCCCTCTATAGTAAGGTGGGGGGCGCGCCGCAGGAGTTCTTGAACTACGCAAGCGGCATGCAAGTCTCCTGAGGGCTCCCCTGCGACGATCAGAATCCGGCCATCTCGCATCTGGCCTACAGTTTCTCCATAATCTGAGAGGCCACCTTCAGGGCGTCCCGGCCGTCCTCGCCTGAGACCAGCGGTCTCTTTCTAGTCCGGACGCACTCGATAAAGCTCTCGAGCTCGACGCGAAGCGGCTCTGCCTTATCGATAGGAATCTCTTCCTTGACGATCGTGGGAGGTGCTTCGGCATCTGAATCCGCCGCCGGGATGCGATGGTAGACAGCAATCTCTTGCTGAGAATAGTCAAGAGAGATGAAGGTGTCCCGCTGAAATATCCGCACCCGTCGGACTCGTTCGACGCTCACCCGGCTGGCGGTCAGGTTCGCGACACACCCCGACTCAAACTGGAGCCGTGCGTTGGCGATATCCACCTGATCGGAGATGACCGGGACACCGACGGCCGTTACTGCGACGACAGGCGACTTGATCAGGTTCAGCACGATGTCAATATCATGGATCATCAGGTCGAGAACAACATCAACATCCGTGTTGCGGTGGGCGAAAGGGCCAAGACGGTGGCATTCGATGAAACCAGGGCTCCTCACAATGCTCTCGAGCGCCTTGACCGCACCATTGAATCGCTCGATATGCCCAACCTGGAAGATTCGATCGTCAGCCTTGGCAATCCCAACCAGTTCGTCGGCCTGAGCGAGGGACTGCGCGATCGGTTTCTCCACCAGGACGTCTACCCCGCGCTCCAGGAACTCCTTGGTGATCGAGTAGTGCGCCAGGGTCGGCACCGCTACACTGACGGCATCCACCCTTCCCAGGAGCTCGCGGTAATCGCGACACAGTTGGATACGGTACCGCGTCCCCAACTCCTGCAGGCGGGTCTCGTCGATATCGACCACCCCGACCAGCTCAACGCCCGTCATCTCCGAATAGATTCTGGCGTGGTGCTGCCCCACGTAGCCAACACCCACCACACCGACTCGAATTGGATGCCCGTTCTTCATTCCGGATTCTTCCTTCCCATTGCATCGGCATGAGCGAACTCGCTCTTAGAGGCAGCGATCAGCCATCAGCAGTCAGCATTCAGCTCTGGGTCTTGGCGGATAGCTGACGGCTGATGGCCGTCCTGCTGCTAATCTGCCACCATCGCTAGCCCAAGTCGGTCGGCAGTCGCCACTACCTTTTCCCGATCTAGAATCAAGGTCTGATCGGCATCCAGGGCAAGCGCAGTCGCGCCCGCCTCTTCGAGCGCTACCACGGTCTCCGGTCCGATGACCGGAAGATCGAAGCGCATATCCTGGTCGGGACGCCCAACCTTGACGACCACCACTCCCCCATTCCCAAGTTTGCCGCCGCGGCGAATGGCGGCATCAGTTCCCTCGATCGCCTCCACTGCCAGGACAGTTCGGCGTTTGACCACGACAGTTTGGCCGATTCGCAACTGCGCGATGGCTCTGGCAAGCTCTCTTCCAAAGTCGATATCTTGCTGCTCTAAGGAACTTGGCGCCCGCGCCGTCAGCATCCCCTTCCGCAATACGATCGAAGAAAGGAACCGCCGACAATCATGCAGAGTGATCCCTTTCTGTTTCAACGCATCGCCTACACCCGCGAGGATCGTATCGCCGCGTCGGTCTTTGAGCTTCAGATAGAGCAGCAAGCCATCCAGATCGGTCTTTACGCGCGAGAAGAGGCGGTCGAGCGGGACTTTCCCAAGCATCACAGCATTCGTCACCTTCTCTTGCTTTAGCACCGCGATCAACCGGCCAAGCTGTCCGGCTCCCACCCAACAGATCGTATCTACTTCATTGGCCAGATCGGCAGAGGCAGCCTCTTCGATGGCCACCGCCACGACCTTGAACCCCTGCATGCGCGCTTCCCGCGCCGCTACGACCGGAAGCGGCCCTCCGCCGGCTATGATCCCGAGGCATTCCATCGACTTTACCGTTTCGAGTTGCGAGTTTCGGGTTTCGGGTTTGGCTCTCCAGTTCCAGGTGCTGAGTCGAAGGTTCCCTTGCACGTAAGATCTTCTTCAACACGAAACTCGGAACTCGAAACTCGACACATCGCGTTAGCGCGCGATCCCTCTCGTCGAGAGCTTGATGAAGTGAATCAGGTGATCGATCTCTGGACAGGAGCTCACCTCCGATGCAATCCTCTCCAGAGCCTGAGACGTATTAAGGTTGGAAAGGAAGAGTAACCGATAGGCTTGCTTGAGGTGAAGGATCGCCTCCTGACCAATACCATGGCGGCGAAGACCAACCGTATTCAAACCGAAGCACTTGGCCCGGTCCCCCTGCGCCTTGACGAAGGGTGGGATGTCCTGCGAAACTGCCGAGCAGGCGCCAACCATGGCGTATTGTCCGATACGGACGAACTGATGGATCCCTGCCTGCCCACCGATAACCGCTCGGTCTTCGATCTCGACGTGGCCGGCCAGTCCAGCTTGACTGGCGACTACCACGTCATCACGTAAGAGGCAATCGTGTGCAATATGCGCATAGGCCATGATGTAGTTCCTGCGCCCTAGTATCGTAGCGCCCCTGCCTTTCGAGGATCCGCGATGGACCGATGCGAACTCCCGGATGACTGTCTCGTCACCTATTATCAGCCGGGTCATCTCACTTCGATCCTGAAAGATTTGGGGCACGGCGCCAAGGACTACGTGAGAGAAAATCTGGCACCGTTCTCCGATCTCTGTAATCCCATCAATGAGGGTATGCGAACCGATGACGGTCCCGGACCCCACGGTGACATCAGGACCGATGACCGAAAAGGCGCCGACGCTACAGTCCGGTCCAAGCTTGGCCTCCGGTGCAACAACCGCTGACGGATGAATTTGTATCATTGTTCCCCCATCGCCACTGGAACGCCTGGAGGAAGGTTAGGGGATCCCCGGTCAACGACAATGCACGACAACTCAGCCTCCACAGCCAGCTTGCCATCCACCATGGCGCTAGCTCGCATTCGACAGGTGCGGCTCCTGAGTTGGATTAACTCGACCTCTAATCTCACCTGATCCCCGGGCAGCACAGGCCTGCGAAATCTGGCCCGGTCGATGCCGGCAAGATACAGGAGCTTCTTTTCGGCGCTCACGTTCAGCGTCCGCATCAACAGGATCCCTCCGACCTGCGCCATCGCCTCGATCACCAGTACTCCCGGCATAATCGGCTGCCCTGGAAAGTGACCCTGAAAGAATGCCTCGTTAATGGTCACATTCTTGAGCCCTACCACCCTCTTTCCCGGCTCGATCTCAAGAATCCTATCGACCAGGAGAAAGGGATACCGGTGGGGAAGCATATCCTGAATTTGTCGACTATCGATCACTGGGGTCCCCCATCAGACGCCGACTGAGAAGGCTGCGCCCCCTCCCTCCGTTCCGAAGCGGCGCCCTCTAACGATGCCAAGCGAGCCTCAATACGCTTAAGGGTACTCAGGATTTGGGGGAGCCGATTCACCGCGGCGACGCTGCGCTTGAATGCGAGATGCGGTACGGCGGGAGAACCCAGGAAGACACCCCCAGGCGGAAGGTTCTTACTAACTCCAGCCTGCGCTCCCACGGTCACATCGTCGCCGATCTCAACATGATCGACGACCCCGACCTGGCCGGCCAGCGTCACCCGATCTCCGATCTTCGTACTGCCGGAGATGCCGCTCAGGGCCACAATTACCGTATCCGCTCCTACGACAACATTGTGTGCGATCTGGACCAGATTGTCGATCTTGGTCCCACGCTTGATCCGCGTCGCCCCCATTGTCGCTCGGTCGATTGTAACGTTGGCACCGATCTCAACGTCATCCTCGAGAATCACCCGCCCCACCTGCGGGATCTTGATGCGGACCCCCTGTCCGTCCTTCAGATACCCGAAGCCATCGCTACCTATCACAGCCCCGCTATGAATGATCACACGATCGCCGATCTCGACGCCTTCCCGGACCATGACCTGCGGGTAAAACCAACAGTCGGCGCCAATGTGGCTGCCCCTGCCGATGTAGACCTGGGCGCCCACGATGCTTCTCGGGCCAATCGTCACATCTGTCTCGACGACCGAGAGCGGCCCGATCGCAACATCCTCTGCAAGACGCGCGCCCTCAGCCACGATGCTGGATGGATGGACGCCAGGCGTTGGACGGTCCGGGGTGTAGAAAAGACGGAGGGCTTGGACAAAAGCCAGATACGGATCGTTCGTCACCAACGCCGGCTTAGAGCAGGGCGGACTCCCCTCACGTACAATCACAGCAGAGGCCCTGGTCGCCTCCAGTGCCGGTAGGTCGCGTGCGTTCACCACAAGGACCAAGTCTCCCTCACCCGCCTCGTGCAGTGGAGCGAGACGCCGGACATCGACATCATCGTTGCCTACCAGCCGGCACCTCAGCTTTTCAGCCAGCTCCCTCAGTTGCATCGCCACAACTACTTTTTACTTCGGCGGGTGTTGTAGCGTTCCAGGATCTCTTTAGTGAGATCGGCCGTATCGTTACTATAGATCACACCGCTCTGCCCCTTCTCAACGATGAGGGTGAACCCTTTCTCTTTGCCATAGTCCCGGGTCACAACTGTGAGATCCTTGAGCAACTCGTTCACCATCTCGCTTTCCCGCTTGGCCAGGTCGCGATTGAAATCCTCTGTCACTCGCTTGAGATCACGAAGCTTGCGTCGAATCTCTTCCTCTCTGTCCTTCTTTGCAGCATCACTCAGGGCGGATGCCTGCTTCTGGAGATCCGCGTCCATCTGCTTGATCTCAGCCTCTTTAGCGCTGATATCTTTCTGTTTCTCGGTTGCCTCCGCCTTAACCGTAGTCATCGCCGCCTGCCCCTCTTTCGACTGCGAGATGACCATCTGAAAATCTACAAACCCGAGCTTCATCGGGGGATCCGCAGCCCAGCTCACGGATGCCATCAAGACCACCGCCGCAGCCCCCCAGAACTGCCACCATCGCTCACCACGATTCGATCGCGCCATACGTCTCATTTCCTCCTGGTGCTAAAACATCGATCCGACCGTCAAGTGCACGGCACTACTCGACTCCCCTTTCTGCTTGTCCAGGTTGATGCCCAACTCGACCCGCACCAGACCAAAGGGGGTGGCGACGCGAACTCCGCCCCCGGCAGTCGGTCGCAGATCTAACGAGATACTTTCCCCCTCGGTCCAGACATTACCCGCATCGAAAAAGAGCAAGCCCCTCAAACCCAATGGCTCATAGATGGGGAACATCACCTCGTTGTTGAAGTAGATGGCCTTGTTACCGCCGATCCGTTCTCCTGTTGCAGGATCGATAGGGCTCAGGTGGAAGGTCTTGAACCCCCGAACGGTGTTGGTGCCACCAAGGTAGATCAGTTCCTGGACCGGCAGGTTCTTCCCGCCGTATGGCTCCGCGACAATCAGGTTTCCGCGTACATGACCGACTATTTTCCAGATCAGTGGGTGGTAGTAGCCCATGTCGAGGTTTAAGCGATTGAACTTGTTTTCCCCACCCAGAAAGGACGCGGCAAGTTGATACGTTGCAGCCCCGTTGAAGCCTCTGGTCGGATCACGTGGGTTGTCCCTGAGATCCAACGAGAGACCAACAGAGACCCGTCCGGTCGTATTCGTCCCTTCCTGGTCCTTGATCTCTTCCGGGGCGTCATCGTTAACATCAAAGATCCGGTTCACCTCGTACCGGTACCCAAGGGTACCGAACAACTGCTTGTAGAGCCGCCGGCCAAAGGCCATCGAGCCGCCCTTGATATCCTGATTATAGCCGACCTGCTCGTTGAAGAGCAGGCGCTGGTTGAACACCGAGACGTCAAACGAGGTCTCAGTGTCTAGAATGTGGGGATCAAAGAAATTCAGGGCAAACCGACTGGCCCTGGAGCCAAGCTGTGCTGAGAGAGAGACCCGTTGTCCCAATCCGAGAAAGTTATCCTGGGTGATGGAGCCCGTACCCATCATCCCGTCAATCGAACTGAAGCCGCCTCCGAGACTGAAGGAGCCGGTCGGCTTCTCCTTCACCACGACATCGACGTCCACTCGATCCTCAGACGTGCCACGACGGGTCTCGACCTTGACATCCTCGAAGTAGCCAAGGTTGTTCAGATTCTGGCGACCGCGCGCCAGCAGGCGGCTATTGTACAAGTCGCCCTCGATCAGAGGGATCTGCCGTCGGATTACTTTGTCTCGGGTCTTTGTGTTGCCTGAGATCTCGATTCGCTCCAGGAAGGCCTGTTTCCCTTCACCGATTTCCAGGCCCACATCCACAATATGGTTCTCTCGATCGGTATTAATGGTCGGGGCGATATCCGCGAAGAGATAGCCACGCTCCGAATACCGGTCGGTGAGGGTCAACATGTCCCGCTGGAGCACCTCCCGGCTAAAAACGCCCTGCTTGGCGATCTGAAGCGGCTTCAATACCTCCTCGGTGGAAAAGACGGTGCTACCAGTCACCCGTACCTCTCCGACCCGGTACCGCGGGCCCTCTTCCACACGCATACTGATCTCGAGTGACTGCCTTGCCTCGACCACCCGGATCTCCGGCTCCCCCACTTTAATGTCAAGATAGCCATTATCCAGATAGAAGGCCTTGATCCGATCGAGATCGCGTTGCAACTCATCCCGTTTCAGCGTCCCAAAAAAGAAGAACAGGAACAGCTCCCTGGTGGCCATGCGCGCCTTGATCTCCTGCTCGCTTAACCCTTTGGCTCCATGGATTCGAATGGTAGAAATCTCAAACTTTCCCCCTTCATCGATCTGGAAGGTGACCGCGACATCACCCTCCGCAGTCTTGTCTACTTGCGGGAGAACCTTGGCCTGGTAATACCCATCCTCTTCATAAAACAACCGGACCTTGTCCGCATTCGCCGTCACGGCCTGCGGGCTGAATACCCCCCCCTCAGTCAGCGTGAGTTTCTCCTTGATCTTGTCAGTGGCAATCTGCTTGTTGCCTCGGATCTTCACTTCCCGGATGGTTGGCTTTTCAGTGAGAATGAAGGTGATCTTCAGGCCCCCTTCAAAGACTTCGGCATCCACAGCGACATCGTCGTAAAAGCCCAACCGATAGACCGTCTTAACATCCTCCCTGATCTTTTCCAGAGAGAACGCCTCTCCAACCCTGGTCTTGAGCTTGAACCGGATCGTGGCCTCGTCGATCTTTCGGCTTCCCTTGATATCGAGCTGTTTGACCTGTGCCTGTTCCTGGCCATAAGCTTCACCAAGCGTCAACGCCAAAAAGAAGACGAGAGAACTGGCGACAAGAACTTTTACGCTATTCGCGAAGGCGTACACCGATCGCTATCGCTCCTCGATTCTGGACGAGATACCTACACTCAAATGAAATCCAGTATTTATACTACCTTTGCCGCACAAGCACAAGGAGAAACTCACCAGGACGGACCGCAAGTGAAGAGATGTGGGGTGGAAAGAGGTGAGGCTATTTAGAGGCTTCGAGGAGGCTGACCTCTTCGAATGTCAAGGCGTCACCCTCGAGTTTAACCCTGAGGGTGCCTCCTTCTATAAATCGCCCCTTCAAGACCTCTTCGGCTAATGGATCCTCCACATAGCGCTGAATGGCACGGCGGAGGGGCCTGGCGCCAAGGGTTGGGTCAAAACCTCGGTTGATTAGAAAGTTTTTCGCGCTCTCGTCGACCACAAGCGAGATCTTGCGCTCCGCAAGCTGAAGCTGGAGACGAGCGAGCATCAGATCTATAATCTTACAGAGTTCGCTTTTGCTCAACTGGTGGAAGACAATCATCTCGTCGATCCGATTAAGCAGTTCCGGATTGAAGGCCCGTTTCAGCTCGCCCATGACGGTATCCTTCATCTTGTCGTATGTGACCGTCTCGTCACCGCCCTTGGCAAAGCCCATTGAAGCATGGAGACCGATCTGACGGGCGCCGATGTTGCTCGTCATGATCAATATGGTATTCTTGAAGTCAACAATGCGACCATAGCTGTCGGTAAGGCGACCATCCTCAAAGATCTGGAGGAGCAGATTAAATACATCCGGATGAGCTTTTTCTATCTCATCAAGGAGGACGACAGAGAATGGCCGACGCCGAACCTTCTCAGTGAGCTGGCCCGAATCGTCGTACCCGATATACCCCGGAGGGGCGCCGATAAGACGAGAGGTGGAGAAGCGCTCCATGTACTCCGACATATCGACGCGGATCAGCGCGTCCTCCGTTCCGAATAGGAATTCCGCCAGCGCTTTGGCTAGCTCGGTCTTCCCCACGCCGGTTGGTCCAAGGAAGATGAACGACCCGACGGGACGGCCCGGGTTCTTAATCCCGGCCCGCGAACGGCGAATCGCGCGACTCACGCTCTCGATGGCCTCGGTCTGCCCCACCACCCGCTTCTCAAGATCCTGCTCCATTCGGATCAGCTTGGAGGATTCCTCTTCCTCGATCTGGTACAGCGGAATGCCTGTCCACTTGGAGACGATATAGGCAACCTCCTCGGCCGTCACAACAGTCTCTTTCTTCGCCCTGGACTCCTTCCAGTGAGCCTTTTTCTCTTCTAGCTCGGTCCGGAGCTTGCGCTCCGAATCTCGGAGCCTGGCCGCAACCTCAAAGGCCTGGGTCCGGATAGCGTCTTCCTTCTGGGCTCGGAGGCGTTCGACTTCGTTCTCCATCTCGCGGAGATCCTGTGGCAGCATCAGGGTTTTCAGCCGCGCTCGTGAGCCGGCCTCGTCAATGACATCAATAGCCTTATCAGGCAAAAAGCGGTCGGCAATGTAGCGCTGGGACAGACGCGCAGCAGCCGTCACGGCCTCGTCAGTGATGACCGCGCAGTGATGCGCCTCATAGCGATCCTTAATCTCCCGGAGGATCAGAATCGTTTCCTCCACGCTCGGCGGCCCGACCTGGACTGCCTGAAACCGTCGCTCCAATGCTCGATCCTTCTCAATGTGGCGGCGAAACTCGTCGAGGGTGGTCGCACCGATGCACTGCAGCTCCCCGCGCGCAAGCGCCGGCTTCAACATACTGGCTGCGTCGATCGCGCCCTCTGCGGCGCCGGCGCCCACCAACGTGTGCAACTCATCGATGAACAGGATGATGCTCTGCGTCGTCTGAATCTCCCTGACGACGGCCTTCAGCCGCTCCTCGAATTGACCGCGATACTTCGTCCCGGCCACCATGCCGGCGAGGTCGAGTTGGACGACCCGCTTCCGAAGCAGGGTCTCCGGCACGTTACTGGCCACAATACGTTGCGCAAGCCCTTCCACGATGGCGGTCTTTCCCACGCCGGCCTCCCCGATCAGGACCGGATTGTTCTTTGTCCGGCGCGAGAGAATCTGGATGACCCGCTCGATCTCCGTCTCACGGCCGATGACGGGATCCAGCCGGTCTTGGCGCGCCATCGCGGTCAGGTCTACACCGAACTCATCCAGCGCAGGTGTCCTGGTCGACGACGTGGGCTTCGAGGCTTGCTCGCCCAGTAGCTCCTGGGCCTGCGCCTTCGCAGAGGCTACGCTGACGCCGAAGTCCCTCAGGACCAGGGAGGCGATCCCTTCGCCCTCGCGGATCAGTCCGAGCAGCAGATGCTCTGTCCCGATATAGTTGTGTCCAAGCGATCTCGCTTCAGAGATAGCATATTCCAGGACCTTCTTCGCCTGCGGGGTAAAGGGGATCTCGCCGGCGGGGCTGAATTCTGAGCCGGCTGAGACGATCTTCTCGATCTCTCCCTTCACCGCGGAGATATTCACGTTCAGCTTCTTGAGGATCGCGACCGCGAGTCCGTCGCCCTCGCGGATCAGTCCAAGCAACAGGTGCTCAGTACCGACGAAGTTGTGTCCGAGGCGGATCGCCTCCTCCCGGGCCAGGATAATCACCTTGCGGGCTCGCTCTGTAAATCGCTCGAACATCTCCTCGCTCCCCTCTCTTCAGTACCCTGGAACCACCAGCATTTTCAGTATAGCCGATCCTTTCAGAATTTCAAGCCCTCTCTGGGCCTGTCCCGCAAACTCTCGTTTACCCTGAGATCATCGAATGGTTGGCGGGGGCTTGACGGACGGGCTCCTCTACAATTCTACCATCCAATATTGTCACGATCCGATCCGATCGATGGGCTAACTTCTCATTGTGCGTCACCATGACAAAGGTGAGGCCACGTTCTCGATTCAGCCAATGGAGCAGCTCAAAGGTCGCATCTCCTGTCTTGGTATCCAGGTTTCCGGTCGGTTCGTCTGCGAGGATGATCTTGGGTCCGGCGCCAAGGGCCCTGGCGATAGCGACTCGTTGCTGCTCTCCGCCGGAAAGTTCAGAGGGACGATGCAAGAGTCTGGACTCGAGCCCCACATCCCTCAGCAGAGACGCGGCGATCTCCCGTGCCTGTGACCGCTTCCGGCGCGCCACTAAGAGCGGCATCATGACATTCTCCAGTGCGGTGAACTCTGGAAGTAGATGGTGGAACTGAAAGATAAAGCCGACAGTCCGGTTGCGAAAGTCGGCCAGTTGCCCATTGTCCATCTGCCCAAGACTGACATTCTCACAGAAAATCTCACCTTCGGTTGGGCGATCCAGGGCGCCTAGCAGATGCAGGAGCGTGCTCTTGCCGGCTCCTGAAGGTCCCACGATTGCAATGAATTCTCCCTTTTCAATACTGAGGTCAACACCCTTCAGAACCTCAACTGGTCCACCGTCGATCTGAAACGACTTGTAGACGCCATCTGCTCTGATAAACTCACTCATAGCGGATCGCGACGACTGGGTCAAGCTTGGCCGCCCGCCAGGAAGGATAGAGCGTCGCGAGAAAGCTCAGGACCAGCGTCGAGGAGGCGATCAAGACCATGTCGGTCCCTTTCATTAAGATCGGGAGGGAATCCAGCAGATAGACATCGCCCTGGAGACTGACGATTTTATAGGTCTCCTGCAGCTTACAGATAATGGCGCCCCCCGCAGTCCCCAACAGGGTACCGACAAGTCCAATCACCAATCCCTCCACCATGAAGATCGCCATGATGCTCCTGGAGGTAGCGCCAATCGACTTCAAGATGCCAATCTCCGCCCCCTTATCCATCACCTTCATGGTCAGGGTGCTCACGATGTTAAAGGCGGCCACCAGAACGATCATCGTCAGGATGATAAACATGGCGATCTTTTCCAGCTTCAGCGCAGCAAAGAGATTACGATGCAACTGCATCCAGTCCCGCGCGACGTACGGGAACCCAAGTCGTCGCTGAATCTCCGCCCCCACCTCCTTTGCCTTGTACAGATCGTCCACCTTTACCTCGATCCCTGTCACTGATTGTCCCATCTGGAAGAACTGCTGAGCCGTCGCAATAGTAATATAGGCGAGGGCGCTGTCGTATTCATACATTCCCATCTCGAAGATCCCGGCCACGGTAAAACCTCGCATGCGCGGCGCAAGCCCGAATGGGGTCAGTACATTTCCGAAGGGGGAAATAACATTCACCCGCCCGCCGAGACCCACTCCGAGATTCGTTGCCAGGGCGCGCCCGATGATGATCCCCTCGGGGTCAAGACGCCATCCGCTTCCCTCAGTTGGTCCTTTCAGGCGTACCGGATCGACCTCGGTAAAGCTCCTGGTCAGCGCCGTGACCTCCTGCGCGGAGTCGAGATCGATGCCACGAAGGACCGCCCCGCCCGCCCCTCGACCCGTGCTCAGCATCACCTGGTGGTAGGTGAAGGGAGAAACAGCCACCACGTGCGGAACATCGCGAACCCGCACAAGCGTCTGAGCCGGCTCCTCCACCCCTCGATCCCCATGACGTATGATCCAGAGGTGGGCATTGGTCCCGAGGATCTTACTTCGAAGGTCACGCTCAAACCCGCTCATCACCGCCAGAACGACAATGAGCGCCATAACGCCAAGGGCAACGCCACCGATAGAGATCAGCGTGATCAGGGAGATGAAAGCATGCCCTCGCCTCGCCTTCAGATACCGAAGCCCCACGAACAGTTCAAACGGCATCGGTACCGTCTTCCCTTCGACAGGACTCAGGACAGGGTTCGCCTTGGGCGGGTTTCAGAAGAGGAAAGAGGATGACATCACGAATGGAGGCGGAGTCGGTGAAGAGCATAGCCAGCCGATCGATACCGATCCCTTCACCAGCCGTCGGAGGCATCCCGTACTCCAATGCACGCAGATAATCCTCATCCAGGCCATGGGCCTCCAGATCGCCTTGATCCCGCTGCCGTAACTGGTCAAGAAAACGGGCGCGCTGCTCACGCGGATCATTCAGCTCAGAGTAGGCATTGGCGATCTCCATCCCGCCAACGAACAGCTCAAACCGCTGAACCGTCGTCGGATCCCCTTGTTTCGCTTTGGCCAAGGGGGAGAGTTCGGTGGGAAAATCGATGATGAACGTGGGCTGTAAGAGTTTCGGCTCCACCAGGGCGTCGAACAGCTCCGCCAGCACCTTCCCCCTGCCCCAACCCGGTGAGATGCCCACCCCATGGCGTCTGGCCGTCGCGCTCACGCCGTCTTCCGTTGCGAGGACCTCTGCATCAAGTCCAGCCAGCTCGACAAGGGCCTCCTCCAGCGTAAGCTTCGGCCATGGCGGAGCGAAGGATATCCGCTGCCCCTGATAGATCACCTCCTGGCCTCCCGTGATCTCCTTGGCCAGATGAGCAAACAGCTCTTCCGTCATCACCATCAAATCCCGGTAATCGGCATACGCCTGGTAGAACTCCAGCATTGTGAACTCAGGGTTATGCTGGGTGGAGATCCCCTCATTTCGAAAGCTCCTGTTGATCTCGAAGACCCGGTCGAACCCTCCCACTACGAGCCGCTTCAGATAGAGCTCGGGGGCAATTCTCAGATACAGCGTGAGGTCGAGGGCGTTGTGGTGTGTGACAAAGGGGCGCGCCATGGCGCCACCTGCCATCGCCTGCATCATGGGGGTCTCGACTTCCAGGAACCTCCTCGATTCAAGGAAGCGGCGGATCTCCGTGATCAAGCGGCTACGCGTCCTGAAGGCGTCCGCGACCTGGCGGTTCACGATGAGATCCAGATAGCGCTGACGGAAACGGGTCTCCACGTCAGTCAGTCCATGCCACTTTTCCGGCAGCGGTCGCAACGACTTCGACAGGAGCTGAACCGTCATGGCTCGCACCGTGAGCTCTCCTGTCCGCGTCCGGAAGAGCTGGCCTTCCACCCCCAGGTAGTCGCCAACATCCAGCTTCTTGCAGAGGTCGTATGCCTCGAGACCGACGGTATCCCGTACGATGTAGATCTGAATCCTCCCGGAACCGTCCTGGAGGTGAGCGAATGTCGCCTTCCCGTGACCCCGTACGGACATCAGGCGCCCGGCGATCGACACCTGAGGAGCCCCCGCGTCCCCCTCTTCAGAGAGACCCGCATACTCCCGGTGCAGATCGGCCGCGAGATGCGTGGCACTGAACCGGGCTGGATACGGGTCAACGCCGGCCGCTTCAAGCTCCGCCAGCTTCCGCATCCGCTCGCCTACTAACGAATGTTCTTCGCTCATCTAACCTCCTGTCGAATTGGTCCGATTATAGGAAGCGTGGGTGACAGGTGTCAAGGTACTTCAGGCCTTACTTCACTGCTTGCTGTTATGAGAATTGGCTGCCATCGTGATCTTGGAGGTGTTCAGCAAGCGAACGCCCCGGACTTCCGCGTCGGTGACCGAGACGTGCAGGCAGCGCCTCAGGGGCGGTCTTCAGAACCCATTATCAGGACCCGATGGCCCAGTGAAGCAAGCCGCTCCGCCGTCGTCTGGGCCTCGGCGCGGGAGGTGAAGTGCCCGACCCGGATTCGATAGTACGCCTCTCCACCTACCAGAGCTTTCACCATGCGAACACCTGAAATCTTCTGCTCTAGCTCCGCCTTCAGCGCGAGGGCGTTCGATTCTACTGTAAATGAGCTCACCTGCACCGAATACCTCCCAGGGCCCACGTCCCCCTGCGGCGTTTGGGTAAGTCGAACCCTGACCGGTACCACACCAGGACCCGTTACCTCCAGCAATGAGGCTGCAGCGTATGAGAGATCGATGATTCGCCCATCCACGAACGGCCCCCGATCGTTGATCCTCACGGTGAGGGACCGGTCATTGTTGAGATTGATTACCTCCACCCAACTGCCGAGCGGGATCTCGCGGTGAGCCGCCGATAGCTGATACATATCATAGACCTCGCCATTACTGGTACGCCGACCATGGTACGGACGACCGTACCAGGATGCCAGACCTCTCTCGCCCGACAGCTCTTCCCATGGCCGCGGTCCCTGCCTTGGGGTGGCGCAGGAGGTCAGCAACAAGGTCAGGAGCGACAGCATGAGTATCGCGGGTCTCAGCTTGATCATCATGTCTCACCCCGAGCGATGGTCTCCGGAAGAATCTGTCGAAGGGATCGCGCCAGAAGTCGCTGAAGGATGGGATGGCACCAGAGAGCCTGACCCTTCTTGCTGGAGAGATGCGGGATCTCTCCGAGAAGTGGTACGGGTAAGAGCCGGCGGAGAGCCGAAAGATTTGTCGTCCGAGCGGCTGAACGATCCACGTGAAAATGGTTCAGGAATACTCCTGCCACCGGGATGCGGACATGGAGCGCGGCCTCAACAGTAAGTCTGGCATGGTTTAGCGCGCCGAGCCTGGACCCGATCACGACGAGTAGGGGTAGCTGAAGTCTGACAGCGAGGTCGAGACACGATGTCTCTTCGGTGATGGGAGCCAGCAGGCCGCCGGCGCCTTCGACCAGGACCACCGAATGCCGATCGGCCAAACGAGTAAACCGCTCCTCCAGTCGCCCGACATCGATGTATCGCCCGGACCGCTCGGCCGCGACCATCGGAGCAAGGGGCTCATGAAAACGATATGGATTGATCAGATCGATGGCGTCCCGCGATCCTGCGGCCTCACGAAGTGTCAAGGCGTCCAGCGGTCGCAGCCTCCCAGCCTTGGTGGGGCAGCCGGTCTCGACCGGCTTCATCACCCCAACATCAATCCCCAGGATCCGCAGGGCATGGCTCAGCCCGGCCGTGATCAGCGTCTTCCCAACGCCGGTATCGGTCCCGGCGACAAACAGACCTGTGCGTCTCTCGGCTTTCATCGGCCAGAAAGTCCCCCCCACCTGTCCCCTCCCCCTCCGAGGGGGGAGGGTTGGGGAGGGGGTGCGGAAGGCAAGCTTTCATCCCCATGGGCGCGTCGCAGGCACATGGGATATTACTCCGTTGCAGCGGTGATAGAGTCGCCGACAATTCGAACCATCCTGACAATGTCCCTCTGAGAGATCGAGAGGGGCGGCATCAGGACGATGACATCGCCCAGCGGCCGGATGATCAGCCCCCGTCGTCGCGCCTCCAGGATCGTCCGAATCCCGGTCTTGGCCTCGTATGGGTATGGCTCCCCCCGGGCCGGGTCACGCATCATCTCAATCCCAACCATAAACCCCACCTGTCGGATGTCGCCCACGTGAGGCAGCGACCGGAGCGCCTCAAGTTCTCGACGGAGCAAGGCGATCTTGGGCTGCAGGCGCCTCAAGGTCTGCTCTCGCTGAAAACACTGGAGGTTCGCGAGGGCGGCGGCGCAGGCCAGCGGGTTGGCGGTGTAGCTATGCCCATGAAAGAAGGCCTTCTTCTCCTCATATGGGGCGCAGAAGCCGTCAAAGATCTGCTGTGTCGCCAGCGTCGCGGCCAGTGGCAAGTAGCCGCCGGTAAGCCCTTTCGCCAGGCAGAGTAGGTCGGGCGCCACCCCCTCCTGCTCACAGGCAAACATCGTCCCGGTTCGGCCAAAGCCGGTGGCGACCTCATCCAGGATCAGGAGAACGTCGTACTGCGAGCAGAGCGATCGCACGGCTTTGAGGAAGCCCGGCGGTGAGGGCAGCATCCCGGCCGCGGCCTGCATCAGCGGCTCTACGATCAGGCCGGCCACCTGATCGTGGTGTCGCTTCAGAAGAGACTCCAATCGTTTCAGCGGATCAAGCCGTCTGGAGCGATCCCACGGCGCCCGGTATGGCGACGGGACCCTCCAGATCGGAAAGAGGAGCGGCCGGTAGAGCTGGTGGAACAGATCGATGCCGCCGACGCTGACCGCGCCCAGTGTGTCCCCGTGATACGCCTCTTCCAAGGCGATGAACCTCCTCTTGCGGGCAAAAGCCCCGCCCCGCTGCTGCCAGTACTGAAACGCCATCTTAAGCGCGATCTCGACGGCGGTCGAGCCGTTGTCGGAGTAAAAGACCTTGGCGAGTCCCTGCGGGGTGATCCGGACGAGCGCCTTAGCCAGTTCAATGGCGAGCGGATGAGACAGGCCCAGGAAGGTGGTGTGGGCGATCTTGCCAAGTTGGGCGCGAATGGCTCGATCGATCGCCCCCTTACGGTGGCCGTGGACGGTCACCCAGAGCGAGGAGATCCCGTCCAGGTAACGGCGCCCGTCCACATCGATGAGGGTGCTTCCCTTGCCATGCTCGATGATCGGGTGGCACTCATGCAACCAGCTCTGCATCTGGGTGAACGGGTGCCACACGTATCGTTTGTCGTCCTGCCGGAGCCGATGACTGCGAGAGGCCATGGATTCGAAAACCCCCTCACCCGCACCCTCTCCCCCAAAGGGGCGAGGGGCAACAAGAAAAACTCCTCTCCCCTCACCGGGTGGAGAGGACAAAGGTGAGGGGGTCAGACGTTCATGCGCATGGGGATCGCGCGAGTTAGATGGCGGCAGTCGCGGCCTGGCGTTCCAGGGCGAGCAAGGATTCGCCGAACTCAAGCCCCAAACCATGAAGCATCTTGAGATCGTCGCTCACGCTTCGGTTCTTGGTCGTGAGGAAGTCGCCGACCATCATTCCGCTCGCGCCGGCGAAAAAGATCATCGATTGCAGTTCGCCCAGATGCGCTCTGCCGGCGCAGATAAAGATGTTCTTGGTCGGGAGGATCCAGCGGAAGAGTGCGATCACCTTCAGCATTTCGAGCGGTGAGAGCGGGGTGGCCTTCTCCAATCGGGTCCCTTCCACAGAGATCAGGAAGTTCAGGGGGACCTCGTCTACGTCCAGCTCCTTGAGGGCGAAGGCGAGCTCGGCGCGATGCACCGGCTTCTCCCCCATCCCGATGACCCCGCCGCTACAGACCCTGATCCCGGCAGCCTTGGCGGCCTTGACGGTGCTCACACGCTCGTCATAGGTGTGGGTCGTACAGACCTTCGGAAAGAAGGAGCGGCCGGTCTCCAAGTTGTGATTGAACGTGGTGAGACCTGCCACCTTGAGCTGTCGAAACTCCTCGTCACCCATGATTCCGAGGGAGGCGTGACCCTCTACCAGGCCGTCCTGCGCAATAGCCTGGATCCCCTCGACAAGCTGACGAAAATCCGCTGACGCGGCGGTGTAGCCGCGATCCGCGGTGACGACCCCAAGCGCGGAGGCGCCGTGCTCCCTGACCTTTCTGGCAGCTTGGACCATCTCGTCTGGGGATACTACACCATACCTCGGGATCTGGGTAGCGTGGTGAGCGGACTGGCTACAAAAGCTACAGTCCTCCAGACAGAGGCCGCTCTTGGCGTTGATAATGCCGCAGAGATGGATCCGGTTCCCGAACTGATTAAGCCGGAGACGATTGGCCACGTGGAACAGTTCATGAACGTCGTAATCGGAGCGCTCGAAGAGCTCGACGGCCTCCTCGAACGTCACCGTATCTCCGGCAAGCACCCGTTCGCCGATCTGCCGCACCCGCTCCGTCACACCGCCCGATTGCACGCCTTTCACATCTTCCCCCTCACGCCTCATTCATAAGAAAGATCAGCATCTTGAACAAAATCGAGCCTACTGAACCCATCTGTTATGTCAACCGGTACTTGACATCGTATAATGATGAAATCCAGGTCCTCGTTCGTGAAGTTGTAGTGCTTCGCCAGTACCCGGTTGACCTCTTTGTTGGGTACGCATACTGCTTGAGGATTTTCTCTGTCATATAACCAAAGCAGCGGATTGACCTGGATGTACCGACGAATACCGTTCAGCGATCGCTCATCCCGGATGATGTACTCGTGGTAGTTGCGTTGCCGGGCAAAGGCGGGAGCTCGACTTTTCCGAATCACATTGGTTGATGCAGCCTTGAATGTGCGAACAATATTGCCCAATGTAGGGGCGTGATTCATCATGCCCGCCGGGTTGCCCACGATCGTAGGGGCGTGATTCATCATGCCCTCTTGACCGGCCTTATCGTTGCGACCGACCGGGCAGGGCGCAATCAATTGCGCCCCTACGGTGATGATGCCATGGACATGATTGGGCATGATGACATACGCATCCAATCCAACGGATGGAAAGCGATTGGGTAGCCCATGCCATACCGATTCGACAATATTTCCAACATCATTTAAGACTATTTGCCCATCCTGTACGGACCCCAATAGACGTTCTCGGTTCCGTGTGCAGATGGTGATGAAGTACGCACCATGTTGGGCATAATCGTAGTCCTTCAATCGGATCGAACGGCGATGATGAACGTCCGGATTGAAGGCCATGCAATGCCCCTCTAAAACGATGGATTAAGGATCGTAGGGGCGTGATTCATCATGCCCTCTTACCCCGGAGGGCGCAATGAATTGCGCCCCTACAGGGGTAACCCGTATGATTGAATGGAGCCTACTGAACGAGTTCACTGATGTCAAGCTGAAATGGGTAGGGAAAATAAAAACCCCCTGCCCAGCGGCAGGGGGATCGTGGTGGACGGTACTGGGATCGAACCAGTGACCTCCGCCGTGTGAAGGCGGCGCTCTAACCATCTGAGCTAACCGTCCAACTTTGTGTAAACCGAATTCTACAGCCCGCCCAAAATAAGTCAAGTAATTCTGGTGCCGCAGTATGACGCCGCCCACATCGGCGAGGGTGGATTCGTCTTGAAGTTTCAGCGTGGCGAGCATAAGATGAGGAAAAGAAAGACTGAAGGCTGAAGACAAATAGCTGATGACTTTTAATGCGTGAGGCATTAAGCGAGTGGAATCACGACGGGTTGCGGTAATTACCGGCAGCACCAAAGGGATCGGCAAGGCGATCGCTCGGCGCCTCGCCCAGGATGGCTGTGACGTCGTCCTGAACTATCATGGCGACGAGGATGCGGTCCAAGTGGCCCTCCGGGAGTTCGAGGACCTCCCTGTAAAGGCGGTGGCTGTTAAAGCGGATGTATCCGTCTCCGCCGGCGCGTCCTATCTTATCGAGACGGCGATCAGCCAACTCGGATCCCTTGATGTCCTGGTCAACAACGTTGGTCCGTTTCTCACGCGGGCGTTGTATGACACCACCGACGACGAGTGGCGACGAACCCTGGACAGTAATCTGAGTAGCGCCTTTTATTGCAGCAGGGCAGCCCTGCGGGTCATGCGAGAGAAGCGAGCCGGCAGCATCACCAACATCGGGGCGCTCAATGTCGAGCATTCGCCGATCGGCGTCTTTGAGGCCCCGGCCTACTACATCGCCAAATCCGGCGTGATCATGCTGACCAGATCGCTCGCCAGATCCGAAGCGCCCTGGGGCATCAGGGTAAACGCCGTGAACCCCGGTTTCATCGAGACCGAGACCTACGGTGAGTATCTCGCTGAGGACAAAGCGGCCTGGGCCCGGATGGTCCCCCTTGGTCGATTGGGCACACCCGACGATGTCGCCGAGGCGGTGAGTTACCTGGCATCCGAGAGGGCGCGATACGTGACGGGGGCAATCCTCCACGTTCACGGCGGCCTCTGGGTGTGAGGACGGAATGCGGGGGGCGCATGAAGATTCTCTTCGTTACCGGCAAGCTGGCAGAGCGCGCCCTGAAAGAGACGCTGGCAGGCATGCAGGCCGATTTCGAATACGAGGTGGCCGTCCTCAAGATCAGCGTGGCCGCCCTGATGACTACGCCCCTCATCATCCATTCTCTTCGGTCGCCATGCTGTGATCTGCTGATGATCCCCGGACTCTGCCGCGTGGAACCTCAAGAGCTAGAACAGTCGCTGGGCGTGAAGGTCGAAAAGGGGCCGAAAGATCTGCGTGATATCCCCTACTACTTTGGCGTAGAGAAGAAACGGGAGGGGTATGGCGGCCACGACCTGACCATCCTGGCCGAAATCAACGACGCCCCCACGCTGCCGATAGGCGAGGTCCTCAGCAAGGCTCGCTACTACGTAGCCTGTGGCGCGGACGTCATCGACGTTGGCTGCATCCCGGCGCGACCGGCCGGCAATGTCGGCGAGATCGTCTCGGTGCTTCGGTCCGAGGGGTTTCGCGTCAGCATCGATACCTTCAATACGCAGGAGATCATCGCCGCCGACAAGGCCGGCGCGGAGTTTCTCCTGAGCTTGAACTCACAGAATCTGCATCTGGCCCCGGATCTGGCGTGTACCCCGGTGATCATCCCCGATTTCGGCAAGGGGCTGGATTCCCTTGCGGCGAATATCGAGGCCGTAGAGCGCCTGGGCTGCACACGATATCTCATCGACCCGATCCTCGCGCCGATCACCTTCGGTTTTGCCGAGTCGCTCGCCCGCTACGTTGAGGCGAGACACCGCTTCCCGCAGGCGGAGATCCTTATGGGGGTGGGAAACGTCACAGAGCTAACCGATGCCGACAGCACGGGGATCAATGCGCTCCTCACAGGGGTGATGTCGGAGCTACAGGTGCGATATGTACTTACCACCGAGGTGGCCTCGTGGGCCAGAGGGTCGGTACGCGAGCTGGACCTGGCCCGGCGGCTGATGTATTACGCCAGACGGCGGGGGGTGCTGCCAAAAGACATCGACGACGGTCTGCTCACAATCAAAGACCGGAGGGTCGATTGTCCATCCGAGGCGGAGCTGCGTCAGATGCAACGGATGGTGACAGACCCGAACTTCCGAATATTTGCCGATCGAGCGGCCATCTACGCGTTCAACCGCGATCTCTTCATCAAGGAGACCGACATCCACCGGATCTTCGACCAGGTTAAGGCGTACCTTGGCCCGGAACCGATTGGCCACGCCTTTTACCTGGGTCGTGAGTTGATGAAGGCGAGGCTCGCGATGCTGCTTGGGAAAAAATACATCCAGGAAGAAGATCTCAAATGGGGGTATCTTGAACACGGCCTCCCCTCGCGTCAATAGCGTGCGGCGTTTATAGCGTCTATAGCGTGGACGCGATGGACACAACGGATGATCATCGAAAGTATTGTAACAACGTTAGATGAGGCTGGAGGGGCGAATTTTGCGCCGATGGGGATCACTATCGGGGAAGGGGAACTCCTCATCCGACCCTATAAAGATTCAGCCACCTGCCAAAATATTATCGCAACCGGGGCCGCTGTCGTTAATCTGACCGACTCGATCCGTCTGTTCGCCGAAAGCGCCATCTCCAGACCTCATTTTCCTACCTTTCCGGCCGAGCTGGTCACCGGCATTGTCCTGACAGACGCCTGCTCGTATTACGAGTGTTCAGTCATGCACACCAACACAGCATCAGAGCGCGCGACCTTCCTTTGCAAGATCCTCAAAAAGGGGATCCTGCGCGAATTCATCGGGTTCAGCCGCGCGAAGAACGCAATTATTGAGGCAACAATCCTCGCCACCCGAGTCCGGTTCCTTGGCGTGGCGCACATCCTTCAGGAGTATCGCCGTCTGACTGAGATTGTGCAGAAGACCGGTGGAGAACAGGAAGCGCAGGCGATGCGATACCTTCAGGATTACGTCGAGCGGCAGCAGTAATGGGCGTCACGGTCAAGGCCCCTGCCAGACTTCACTTCGGCTTCATCGACCTGGACGGCTCATTGGGTCGGATGTTTGGGAGCATCGGGCTGGCGATCGGCGAGCCCTCGGTCGTTCTCGAGGCGTCACCGGCGGATCGCCTCTCGGCTGTAGGGCGAGAGCGGGGTCGAGTCCTCACGTTGGCACGCCGTTTTCTCCGCCACTACAATCTCCAGCAAGGGGTTCACATCTCCGTCAAGGCAATAATCCCTGCCCATGCAGGTTTGGGCTCCGGGACGCAGCTTGCGCTCAGCGTTGCTTCAGCGCTGGCTCGTCTCTTCTCCATCGACGCCAGTGTTCGGGAGTTGGCAGCCGTAATGGACAGAGGGGCTCGGTCGGGGATTGGGATCGCCGCCTTCGAGCAGGGCGGTTTCGTCGTGGATGCCGGACGGCGAATGAACACCGCAGGCGAAACAGTTTCGAGTTTCGAGTTTCGAGTTTCGAGTGGGTTAAGGCAAACCGAAACACGAACCCGGAATCTCGTTCCGCCCACGATCGTCCGCTACCCCTTTCCAGAGGAGTGGACCTTTGTCGTGGCAATTCCCCATGTCGACCGTGGGCTTGCCGGAGTTGCAGAGGTCGATGCGTTTGGCCGGCTTGCCCTACGTCCTGCCACCGCCGCGGGACGGCTCAGCCGCATCCTGCTCATGCAGATGCTCCCGGCGGTGCTCGAGCGCGACCCCGTTGTATTCGGTGAGGCGCTTACCAGGATTCAGCGCATTGTCGGAAACTGGTTCAGATCCGTCCAGGGCGGAACCTTTGCCACCACGCAGGGGGCGGAACTGGCCAGGGCGATGCGAAGGGCTGGGGCGTTAGGGGTAGGGCAGAGTTCCTGGGGACCGGCGGTCTATGGGCTGACTATGGATCAGGACCAAGCCGATCACCTGAAGCATCGTCTCATGCAGGCTATGCAAGGGAAAATTGAAGCGATCGTCTTCTTAGCAAAGGCCTCCAATAGAGGGGCCGAGATTAGCTAAATTGTCATGAGCCGCAGCTCGGTCAGGTAGGAGCCGTCTTGCCCGGTGATTCCCGTGATCAGCGCGATCGTCATGCAGGTTCTCCCTGTTAAACGTCCGATGGAGCCGCCCGCGGTAGATCCCTGAATCTTAATCAATGCAGGACTGGCCTCCTTCACCAGTAGGCAGGACCATCCGGCCTCTACAGCGTATAACCGGCCTTCATGGCATCATCGTGAAACATCTTGACAGTGTCGAGTGAGAACTCATGCAGGTCCTTACCAATCAGGTTCAATTTCTTTAAAATGTCATGTGTCACGGTAATGATATGGCAGCCAATGGCGTCGGCTTGAAAGATGTTGAGCAGTTCACGAGGGCTGGCCCAGATCAATTCAATATTCGGGTACGAACGCACACACTCCACGGCTGCCGCCATATGCGGCACCGGGTCTCTGCCTGTATCCGCGACACGCCCGGCGAAAACCGACACAATAGCCGGAGGTCCCTCTGCTAGAGCGGCACTCATCTCGCGTACCTGATCCAGTGCCGTCAGCGCTGTCACATTCAGCTTGACCCCTTCTCGGGCGAGATCATGGACCAGCTTTGCGGACGACTCGCCTTGGGTGTTTGTGACGGGGATCTTCACATAGACATTCTCGCCCCATCCTGCGATCTTGCGGGCCTGACGGGCCATCTCGGTGAAGTCGTCTGAGAAGACTTCGAAGGAGATGGGACGATCGGGAATGGCTCGGAGGATGTCAAGCGCAAATGCCTGATAGTCAGAGACTCCGGCTTTACGCATCAGCGTCGGATTGGTGGTAAACCCTTTTATCAGCGGGTTACAGTACATTTCCAGGATGCCAGTCTTGTCTGCGCCATCTGCGAATATTTTAACTCTCAATTTGTAGTTCCTCGCTGTTTCATGTGGGTAAGACAAACTTCAGCTTGCCGGCAATGAGATAGCCCATGGTGATCGGGTGTCGAGTCGTTCGATAGCCGGACAGTAGCGGCTTTACTTGTATCTTTCTTGCTGGTTATGTTATTCTACAATATGGGTATGGATCAAGCCTTTCCTTCAACGATCAGTCCTCCCAAGCTAGAAAAATCGGCAGCGAGTTCTCGATCTCTGCGCATGCCTAGCGGTCTGCCGGCTTTTCAAGTCCTCTGCGATTTTGACGGGACCATCACCAAAACAGATGCCACGCTCGCCATCCTCGAAGCCTTTGCCCTGCCGGAATTCCGTGAATGGGAGCGCCGATGGGAGCGGGGTGAGATCACCAGCCGAGAGTGTATGGCTAGACAGGTGGAGTTGATTCAGGCAGATCTGTCAACACTCATGCGGTTTGCGGCTGATCTCCCTATCGACGAGGGCATCGTGACGCTCTCGCAACGGTGCGCACAATACGGTATCCCGCTTATCATCGTCAGCGACGGCGTCGATCGGTTTATCGAGGCGGTACTGCGTCGGCACGGTCTGTCCTACATTCCCGTCATCTCTAATCGCCTGGCCTGCGATGGGAACGGGTCCCTCTCGCTCGGCTCCCCATATGCTTCACCCGACTGTCTGGTTGGGGCCGGGACGTGTAAATGTGCCGTCGCCAGCTTTTTCGGCCTCTCGCTTAAGGAGACAATGTATATCGGAGATGGACGATCCGACCGCTGCATCTCGACCATGGCACAAAAGGTCTACGCGAAGGCGGGGCTGCGAGAGTGGTGTGATCTCCAGGGAATCGCCTGTGAACCGTTCGAGACGCTCACCGAAGTCACTGAACGTCTCTTTCAAGGGGTGGGCTGTTTCGCATGAATCGCATAGATAAGATCCCACTCAGCGAAGCAGTACTCCGCGAAAAGGAAGCGCAGTACTGCTCGCATGGCGATACGGCGCACTACTCTCCCAAGCCGAAGTTCTTTCAAGGCTGTGAAGGAAGCTTTCTCTACGACCGCGAGGACAAGCCATACCTCGACCTCCAGATGTGGTACTCGACGGTCAACTTCGGCTATCGTAACCAGCGCATCGTAGAGGCGGTGATAGCGCAGCTCGAGCAATTGCCACAATTGGCCGGCCAGTATCTCCATGAAGAAAAGGTCCTGACAGCCGAGAAATTGGCGATCGAGTGCCTCCGAGCCTTCGGAATCAAAGGGCGCGTGCAGTTCAACGTGGGGGGCTCCCAGGCCATTGAAGACTCGATTAAACTCGTGCGTATTGCTACCGGCAAATCCCTCTTCATGGCCTTTACGGGGGGGTACCACGGCAGGACCCTCGGAGCTTCCGAGATCACCTCCAGCTACCGATACCGCCGACGCTTCGGCCATTTCTCGAACCGAGCACATTTTGTGCCCTTCCCGTACTGCTATCGATGCCCATACGACATGAAACTGGAGAGCTGCGACTATTACTGCGTCAAACAGTTCGAGCGGCTGTTCGAGACGGAGTACAACTCATTCTGGGATGCTAAGGCTGAGGAGCCTGAGTTTGTCGCGTTCTATGTGGAGCCGGTGCAGGGCGTTGGAGGATATATTGTGCCGCCCCCCGAGTATTTCCTGCGGCTCAAGAAGATTCTGGATGAGCGGAAGATTCTCCTGGTGGACGACGAGGTCCAGATGGGATTTTTCAGAACCGGGAAGTTTTGGGGGATCGAGCACTTCGGCGTCAAGCCGAACATCGTCGTCTTTGGAAAGACATTGACTAATGGCCTGAATCCCCTCTCTGGGCTATGGGCTGAGGAACCCCTCATCTCTCCCCAGGCCTTTCCGGCGGGGTCGTCACATTCCACATTCTCGTCCAATCCACTGGGCACGGCCGCAGCCTTGGCAACACTGCAGTGGATCGAGCAGCAGAATTATGAGCGGAAGGTGGCCGAATCGGGAGCCTATTTTCTGGGGCAGCTCGAAGACCTCAAGAAACGACATACCGCTATCGGGGACGTCGCCGGCTTGGGCTTAGCTCTTCGTATTGAAGTGACGCAGGCGGACCGGATCACCCCCAACAGGGCCCTCGCAGACCGGATCTTCGAGTTGGGTCTGGCCGGGGGAATTCCAACATCCCGTGGCCCCATGGGGCTAGTGTTAAACGTCGTGGGACACTACAAGAACGTCTTCGGCCTTGCACCTTGCCTGGATATCACCAAAGGCGAGATCGATCTGGCCATAGAACTACTGGACTGGCTGTTCACCCACTGCACAGAGAAGCCATGAGCCGACAACTGACCACGCGGCCTGGTCCTCTTGATGAGATGGTCGGCCGTCAGCCGACCGACCTTGCCTTCCACACCGACTCACGCACCTTGGTGTATCTGATTCACGGCGTCACAGGGACACCGACCGAGATGGGCTACCTTGGACGGCGGTTGGCGCGCCATGGATGGGACGTCTATGCCACGACTCTCCCGGGCCACTGCACGCGGCTCAGGGATCTTGTGAGAACGTCCGAGGAGGACTGGCTCACGCACGTGAAGATGCAACTGGCCTTCGCACGTGAACGGTACGACCACCTCTATGTGGCCGGCCTGAGCGCGGGAGGACTCCTGGCCTTGGACTCCTCACTGACCGTGAATGTTGATGGAATCGGAGTCTTCTCGCCCACCTTTTTCTATGATGGGTGGAAGACACCTTGGACCAGGGCACTCTTGCCCTTTGTTATGAAGGTGGCTCCTTTGGGCTATCTCCTCTTCCACCAGGATGGTCCACCCTTTGGAATTAAGGAGAGACGGCTTCAGGCCCACAAGCGGGCGTCGTATGGTTCCGTTTCGCTCCTGCGTCGATGGATCATGGGTTTGTGGACTCGCATGAACCATACTGCTGACCAAGCGATCAGTGCCCCTTTGGCAGCCACGATGGGGTATCCGATCTTTCCGTTGAAGACCTTGACCAATATAGACCGGCTCTCCACGCTCGTCCGTAGTCGCTTGGGTGAGGTGACGGCGCCCACCTTGATCCTCCAGGCCCGCGAAGACGACATCACCGGTCCTCGTAATGGCGAGCTGGTGTACAATGACATTGCTTCGATACAGAAGCTCCTGATCTTACTCGATGACTGCTACCACGTGATCACGGTGGATAAGCAGAAAAAAGCCGTTGCCGACCACCTGATTGAATTTTTTGCGCTCCAGTCCGTTAGCCAGGGCCGCCTCCAAGTCGCTTAGCGGGGTCCTCCCATAATGTTCGCCTTGGCCGCACGACACTGAAGAGCCTCTGTAGCTCACTTTCCCAGCACGAACTCGATCCCTCTCTCTAACATCACAACAAAAAGGGCTGAGGCGGTGAGATCCGCGGTAGTCCCCGGATTCAGCCGGTTCCCATTCTGCCGGAGAGTGTGGTCTAACCGAGCCAGCCTTCGCTTGCCTTGCTCCGAAAACGCCCCACCGATGGCCAGAATCTTTCCCGCTTCCCGTGAGATTCTGCCAGCCTCGCGCGCGCCACATTTGCGCTCAACAAGAGAATCCGGAACCCGAGAGAGAAGCGTCAGGTAGGTCTGAATGACCGAGCTTCCCGAATCGTTCGACTCCTGGAGAGACCGCTCGAGGGTCGGAGCACCGATCGTGAAGGTGATCTCGAAGTCGGTGGCATACTCACGCGCAATCGAGTCCCGATCCATCGCCAAGCGCATCGCACCGAGAAGCGGCACTCTGCCACGGGTCGCCCGGACATCGAACTGGTTAGCGTCCCCAAGCCCTCCGGGCTGGGCAAGCCGAATCGCCTCATAGACCCTTTGCCCATCGTAGGGCGTCAGGGAGGTCAGTACGCTACGAAGGCGTGACCGAAGCGGGCGGCGTCCTTTACGCAGGGCCGCCTTTGCCAGTGGAGCGAAGAGGAGCGCGATCCCAAGGTTGGTGTTCCGGCCGACCAGCCGCTTGGTTTCTCGAACCGCATCGAGGACCAGCGAACCGGTGGCGACCGTTGCAGTCTTCCGCAGGGCTCGCCCCAGGATGACGGAGCTGGCCAGAAAGTCGGTGTAGCAGGTATCGGCGAAGTCGGCGAACGGGGTGACGTTACCAGGCTTGTTAGCGCTCACCTCCAGGAGGCATGCGAGCTGTGCGGCGAGGGAGACAGTATCAGAGGATAGGGGATTCAGTCGCACTGTGCACCTCACATGAGAGGGCACCCACAAGGGGCGCCCCTACGCACCCCCTGTGCTGTTCAGTGTCCAAGCTGACTCAGCAGGTGGTCTGCGATCTCCTGAGCGATGTCGATCTCCGTGGTTCGCTGCAGGCCGGACCAGCCTGGGATGCTATTGACTTCTACTACTGTATAGCCGTGAGGAGTCCTCAGCAGATCGATCCCAGCATAATCGGTCTCAAGCAGTCGACTGGCCTCGAGGCAGAGACCGGTCGCTTCTTCGTCCATGGCGTGAGGCTCCGGCCGCGCGCCCTGAGAGACATTATGCCGCCAGCCCTCCGACCACCGGCGCATGGCTGCGACCACCCGACCCCCTATCACCAGACCCCTGAGATCGTAATCGCCGTGTGGAACAAATTCCTGGATGTAGAAGATGCTCCGAGTCATGGCGAGGACACGGAAGGTTCGGTAAGCGACATCGGCGTCGCTGATCCGCGCTATCCCCCTCCCACCGGCGCCAAAGAGCGGCTTCACCACCACATCACCGAATTCGCGGAACGCCTCCATCGCCTCGTCGAACCCCTCAGCTACTACGGTCCTCGGAGTCGGCAGGCCGCTCGATGCGAGAAGGCTAGACGTATAGTATTTGTCAACCGTCCGTTCAAGGGAAGCTGGCCGATTCATAACTCGAACCTCCGCCGCCTCCAGTCGGTGCAGGGCATCCATCCTGAAGATGATCTGCTCCAGCGATCCTTCCGGGATCGTCCGGATCAGTAGCGCATCGTAGGATTCGAGGGGTTGACCATTGATCGTGATAAGAGGATTACCTGGAGCACGGGCCACCAGCCGTGTAATCGGCATAAAGTCGGCCTGGCAGCCGCGTTGCGCCAGCGCTTTCGCGAGGGCCTCGACGTGCCATCCTCTTCTATCGGCCAGGATCCCGATCTTCATCGCGTCTATTGTGTTCGTTGCGTGCGGCGTTCGTTGTGTCCATTATAAACGCGGGACGCTGCACGCAATGAACGCGGAACGCATGACAGCGTTTTTTGATTATCCGAGGAGGGAGGCCCGGAGCAGCTCGGCATTGAAGCGCCCGGCCCTATAGGTTCTGCCACTGGCGGCGTTAGTGATGGAAGTCTTGGCCGGGCTGAAGAGGAATGGATCGATCTTATAGAAGTCCCCATCATACCGCTTGAAGAGCTCACCGAATAACTGTCCGTAGTCTCGCGACGAGGACGAGGGGATCTTATCGATCAGGGCCTCAATCTCACCATCGGTTGCTGAGACCGTCAGGAACACCTCGCTGCCATACAGGACACAGTCGTTGGTCCGTCCAATCGCGGTCAGGTCATCGGCGGCAGCAGTCGCGATGGGGCAGACCCCGAAGCCGCTCAGCACCTTAGTCACGTCAAATCCCAACTCCAGAAGTTTGTGCATCGCGGTCTCTACGGAACGCGCAGCGATCTGTACCGCCCCGGCCATGCTTCGCGTGGAAGCGACCGCCAAGGAGACCCGATCCGGCTTGATACCGCACTTCTCCGCTACATAGTCGGCCACCTCTTCGGTAGGTAGGCGACCACTCTCCAGAACGAGGACTGCCGAGTCGGCCTCATCCTGGATACGAATCGTCTCGAACAGCTTCTCGGTCCTTGCCATCGCCCTGGCCGGACCGGAACCCATCGCAAAGAACTTCCCACGCTGGATCTTCCAGCCGGCATACTGCGAGCCAAGGCAGGGTAACACCGGGCCGTCGATCGCCACGCTGACGCCGAGAAGCGAAAAGTCGCCATAGCTCAGTGGAAGAAACGCCACCTCCCCCAGTCCACCAAGGCAGATCTCAGACAGCCCCTTCCCTGCGAGCAGGCCACCGGGAACCTTCACCCCGAAATCGACAAGCCTGGCGCCATTCGTAAGCGTCGAAACCGAGATCCCTAGCGCCGCACTCTGCTCCGCTATCCGATCAAGTATCTCGCCGGCCCGGCGATTCAGACTAAGAGACAAGGTCGCATCCTCCTCAGGCGGCGATCAGGATTTCGCCCTTGCCAACATCGGCCAGGTCCCCGTGATAGCGTCGAACGAGGCCATTCGCCCCCGCGGGGCACTCCACCCCGAGATGCTTGAGCCCCTTGAACAGAATCCGGAGAAAGACCGGCGCGTAGGAGCAGTCGTAGACGAAGGTCGGCAGCATTTCGACAGGGTGCATGCAGAGGATCGTCCCTTTCTGCATTCCGCCTCCTGTTCTGATGCCTGCCTGGCCGAAGAGACAGATTGTCCCGGTCGCCATCATGGCCCCCAGGAAGTCCTCGGCATTCCCCTTGATGACAATGAGACCTCTTCGCATATAGGCGCCTACTTCGTGCCCGACGTTTCCATCGACCAGAATGATCCCGCCCTGCATGCCGTACTTGCTCCCCCTATAGGCGGCCCCGGCACGATGCCCTGCATTGCCATTGACCCGGATCAGCCCGCCTTTCATTTCGACACCGAGGAAGTCGTCCGCATTCCCTTCGACAAGGATCTCGCCACCTTGCATGTAAGATCCGGCATGCATCCCGACGTCGCCGTGGACTACAATCCGACCCCGCGTCATTCCCGAGCCGATCCACTTAACCCGGCCCGTGGAGCCCTCTATAACGATCTCATCCGATCGCTCTCCCTCAATGCTGAAGAAGTCACCAAGCTGGTGGGTCTCATTCCCCAACGCTACTGGCAGGGCCTCTATCTCCCCCTGACTCCGCTCTACGAACATGTCAGGTGAGATCGCCTCGGCCTCAAGCGGAATACTCGTCGGGGCATCTTTCATACGAAGCACGACTGGTGGCATGTTGCCCTCTGGTCTCTGTCAGCTCGAAAGGAGCTGATGAAGGTAAAAGTGATGCTTCCCCAACTTCCCACCGTAGTTACCAGCGGTGATCTGTACAACGCCGGGACCGCACGCGGCCAGGATGCCAACCCGCATTGCCTCCCCTACCGCCTCCGGCGTCAGGCCATCGACGACGACCTCGAAGACCGCCTCAACCCCCTCTGGCAGCTCGCTCTTGACCGTCCGCCTCAGCGATGGGCAGAAGGCCGTATTGCTTGAGGCATTAAGGAACTTGTAGCGCGAGCCAACCTTACTGCCAGACCTTACGATACCACCTGGGAACGGCATGATGACATCCGGTATCTTCCGCATCGCCTCGACCGCCCGCTCTGCAGCCTGCAGGGCCAGAGCCTGATCGCTCCCCAACAGCAAGAAGTTGCCGCCGGCTACCCCCTTCTGTACACCGAACCGGTCTTCGACTATGAACTCGCCGTCCATCACGGGAATTCGCCAGAAACGCCTAGGGTTGCTCCCATTTCCGGTCATCCGTGAGTCGAGCCGCTTACTGATCTGAAATCCGTCTCCAAAAAATTGGAGCTTACCCCCTACCGAAAGGCGATCTTCCGCCTCCAGGGCGTTGTAACAGGCCGAGGTGGGAGAGGTCATCACGCACTGGCCGATTCGATTGATGAGCTGCTCCTGAACCGCCTTTTTCGACGGGGCGAATAGTAAGACACTCACGCCAGGGCGATCATCGGGCGTCTCCGTCGGCTCGACGCCCTCAATCGCGACCTCACAGCCACAGCCAATGACCGATGTGCCGAAACCCGCCATGTTCTGTGCCGCCACCAGGGCCCACTGCTTATTGCAGGCAGTAATCAACACACGGCTGGCATACATGTTGAATGCCTCCGCATATGTCTCGTCGATACAAACGCCGTTAATCTCCATTGCCGCTCCACAAAAAGTTTCGGGTTTCGGGTTACGTGTTTCGGGTCAAATCCGAAGCCTCTCTACCAGCAACTCAAAACTCGAAACTCAGAACCCGAAACTCCCGCCTAGTTATCGAGGAGCTCCCGCAGGAATCGCCTCTCGATTGGGGATGTCCTCGATATCGATCGGGAAATTCTGATACCGAATCGTGTAGTAGTTTTCGAATTCGGTCTTAAAGGTTGGGTCCATCTCGCCGACGTCAGGCGGGACAACAAATATGGTCTTTCCATGGGGACTGTGAACGATCTCACCATCTCGAAGAACCGTCTCGCCGGCCTTAATGACATAGACTGGATGTTCGAACATTTGTTCCTTATCGCTATCCTTGGAATAGATAGTAATATCGGCATCCGCCCCGACTCCCAGGTGGCCTTTATGCTTCAGCCCCAATGCTCTTGCTGGTCCAGCCCTGGAGATGATGGCGATCTCGTAAAGGGTATACTCGCGGTCAAGAGTCGGCAGGATGGTCTCCGGCATCACACGCTTATGGACACGCTTCAACATCTCAGCCCGGAACGATTTGTCCATGAGCAGCTTGATAATCCAGGGATAGAAGTAGAAGGGGCCCCCGTTTGGATGATCGGTGGAGAGGAATACCCGCCACGGATCACGAATCAGGAGGAAGAGCTCCAGTCCAATGGCCCATTGAAGGGAGTTTACAAAGTTATTCTCTCGATATGTGTACGGGACGATCCCACACCCCGACTCTACCTCTATGTCCTGGTTGTACCATTTATTTTTGGTGAGCTTGTACAACCGGTACTGCCACGGGCCGTCCGCCGTGATCGTGGTGGCGTCGCCGAAGACAATCTGGCCGATGTCTGTCGTCACGTTAGGATGGGTGTTGATATACTCCGCGATCTCAGCCGCCTTTGAGCAAAAGCCACCCCAGTTCTTCCCGCCGTAACTATGAAACTGGGCGTGCGCCATATGGACCCTGGCGTTCCCGAGTGTCTGCATCGTCTCTAAGGTTGTCAGGTAGTTATTGGGTGTACCCAGCCGGTTGGCATGCACGTGGATCGAATGGGGCAATCCGAGGCTTTCATTCACTGAAGCGAGCGTCTTCAGGATTTGGCGCGGCGTGACATCGAAGTAGTGGACCTTGTCGTCCAGAGTTTCGACATCCTTCCCGTACTTCCACGCCTCCACGCCGCCGGGGTTCACCAGCTTGATGCCGTACGCCTTCAGTGAACGGAGGAGCCAGGCCACATATCGCTTGACCTTATCGATCTCGCCCGCCTTGATGAACTTCAGAATAAACTCGTTACTCCCCAATTCGATATACAGCCCCTTATCCACGATCGGGATATCAATCAACTCCTCATGGGTGTGCCGAACGCCGATGGGAGCGTTAGCGCCCTCCATCACTGTGGTATAGCCCATCTGAGCGTAGAGGTAGCCAGTCGCAAACGTGGAAGGGACAGTTGAACCAACGCCGGATCTCATACCGGGTTTCGCGCTGAAATGCATATGCCGGTGGTCCTCTGGCCTGAACCCGCGGGCCGCGTTGACCGCCGGACTGCCAACATGGGTATGAATATCGACACCACCAGGCATCACGACCAGGTTGGCGGCATCAATGACCTCAGCGGGCCCGGTGCAGGACCGCACGATCTTTCCATCCTCAACACAGATCTCCTTGATCTCCCCGTTGATCCCGTTGGCCGGATCATAGACTTCACCACCGGTGATTCTTAACGAACGTCCCATGTCGATTATCCTCAGCCTCTACCGGCCGGGGCGGGAGCGCCATTGCCGCGGCTCTTCATCGCCTTCACCTTCGCGATGATGCGGTCGATGATCTCCCGATCCGATGGGTAGGGTGACTCAACTACCTTTTTGAACATCAGGGGGATATGGTCCATCCTGTACGCCATCCCCCCGGCACCAATTGCACCCTGCGCTGACGGAATCACGATGTCGGCTACTTTGGTCGTATCGCTCTCTTTGGGATCAATGGCAATCAACGGAATCGATCGCAGATGCTCTGCCAGGCTCCCTGGAAAGTTCCCGATGGCGTCACCAGCAATAATCAGCGCGGCATCGACCTCTTTACGGGCCAACAGATCTACCACCGAGAATTCCCCAGGGTTGAATCGAGGATACCCACGGCTCATATTCACGTGAAAGGGATAGCCCGTTTGCCATGTCAACACCTGAGCCATGCCCACCACATTGCCATGGCCCCTCATCGCCGCACACGAAAACTTTGTAAACTCGTTGAGATCTTGAGCAAGCTTGAGCAGCGCAACGAGATTTAGATATTTTCCTCTGGTCTGGGTCAGGCCCATCCCCCAATAGACGATCCCGAACTTACAGCTCTTCATCTTTTCTACAAGAGCTTTCAGTTCATCGACCGCTATTCCTCCGATCTCGGCCTGTTCCAGTTCGTGGCCCTTCAGGAGAGCCCTGAGGGCAGAGATGACCTCATAATCAGAGTTCGGTTTCATTTGGATAAAGGCATCGGCTATTCGCGTGGTCGGCGTTGGCCTGACGTCGACTTGAATGACCATCCGGTCCTTCTTCCCCTTGGGGGTGAACATTCCCTTTGGGGTCACCGAATAACGAGTAGCGTGCCTGGGGTGGGCCTCAGCAGGATTACATCCCCAAAAGATCACCAGATCGGCTCGGTTCTTCGTCTCTCCCGACGTGCATGTCGGGATGCCGACCGTCATTACCGCCTGATAGCTCGGCGCGTGGCAGACAGAAGAGGTGTGATCGATATTCGCGCCGATCAGATCGGCCAGCTCGATCGATGCCCGCTGCGCGCCCAGCTCAGTCGAGTCTAGTCCATAGATAAGTGGATACTTGGCCTTCGCAAGAATCTCTGCCGCCGCATCGATACACTCATCAATCGTCGCCGGTTTGCCATACAGCCTCGGGGTCGACAATCCCTCCAGGTGATGGAGAAAGGTGTCCTTACCCAGGACGCAGGCGTTTTTAACCTCCGTGATCTTCCCATTCTCAACCCGAACCTCAAGATCGTCACACGTCACGCCGCAATAAGGACACACGACGCCCGTCATCACATACGGTTCTTTTACGGCAACGCTCTCAGTCATAGCGTTCAACCTCCACCTTGATCCCTTTTGAATCCGGCATTCCTGTTGCCTGGGTATCCGAACCGATCAGGGCATTGCTCACTTCCCCGTAGGGGATAAAGATTATCCCTTGCGGAATATCCCACTTTTTTACTTTTACCACCATCGAACCGTAGTTCGATGATACCTTCACCTGACCCCCATCCTGCACCCCTAAGGCTTCAATATCCTTGAGGTTAATCTGCAGGGTCGAGATCTCGTCCCGGTACTCTTGGGCTTGTTTGCCAAGATGGACCGCCCTTCCCTGCTTGGTCGATCGGCCAGTGATCAATATAAACTGTGTCTCGGACACCTGATTCTCACTCCTATACGGAAAGACGCCTCTGAGCAATCTCCAAGGCCTGATTCTCGTCAAGAACCACACACTTATCCGAGGTCCGGATCGTCTCGAGCATTTCTATCTCGACATCGTATTTCAGGACCCCAACGGCGAGAGCCCCAATTCCCTTGATCCCGGGGACGATCTCCTTCAGGTCATCATGCGGCGACAGATCGTAGATACCAGTCGGGGGAACGGCATTAACGTCGGCCACAAGCTTACCCGGCGGAAGCGCTTTCAGGACCGCTTCAGAAATCATCTGAATACCCGCCTTGCCCGTCGTGAGGATCACGTCAGCACCTCGCAGATGCGAGATCTTTTCCTCATCCGTTGCCATCGCAGCGCCCTTTACGGAGCCACCGGTCCGCGCCGACAATTGCTGCGCCAGACGCTCTACGCCGCTCAATTGTCTGGAGCCGATGATCACCTCGGCTCCCAGCTTCACGCAGAGGGTGGCGGCAACCGTACCTACGGGGCCCGTTCCACCCGGGATCGCCACCAGCTTGCCCTGCAACCCACCTAGCGCCTTCTCCGCCTTGGCGACGAGTGCCACGGCCGTCGTATAGGACCCCTTGGGATCGATCATCATCGACACCTGAAAGGGGGGGAACATGCTCTTCACAGCGGCGTGACGGACCCGCTCAGCGATCTCCATATCGTTACCCCCGATGAAGAGCGCGCTGAATTTGGCCCCTTTCGGCCCTCGAGAGAAGATAATATCCTGCACCAGGAGGACTGCTAACTCCTCGGTCACGTCACCATACGGGATGACGGCGTGGAAACCTGCGTCATACGCCATATTGATGTCGAAAGGACTAGGGTGGGAATCAGTCGTTAGAAAATAGAGAAGATGCTTTCGCTCTGTCGCCATAGGTCCTCACTCAGCAAAATCGAGGGAGCTGACGGGCAAGAGACCGATCAGGTTCTCAGCGCTCGCCCGGCAGCCCCTTCGTTACACGCGATCCCGTTCTTTACTCCTGCCGCTTATCGATCCGACTACGCAAACGGATGCTTGGCCTTATCCTTCTGCGCCAGTACGTCAGTCATCGAGGGCTGCTCTGCCAATGCCCGCTGGATTGATTCTTTGGTCGCCTGATAGTTGTAGTCGTAGATCTTCTTATTATCCGTCGCCTGCCAATGGATGAAGACGCCGACAATGACAACCAAGTCTTCAGCATCCTTCGCGGAGATCACGCCTTCAGCAACGCTATCCACCACGGCCTTCGCCACACCCGCCTGGGCTGGACCGAACATCTGAACCGCCTGGGTCGCCCCCTTAATCGTCACCTTGTTGAACATTACCGTCGAAGGCTTCGCTGGGACATTCGGCGCCAGGACCGCCAAGAGGGCGTTGTGGCCCGCAGACTGCCGAGCGAGGCACTGTGCAAAGGCGTGTCCGACTGGGCCGTTCTTGGGGCCGATCATCAGATCGACGTGTGCTACCTCGTTGCCATCACCTACCAATGACTCGCCAACCATGATCTCTCGCATAGACATTCCTCCTTCTCCCTTCCAACCTTACCGGTTTACGTTGCCGTTCAAAACGATCTATCGTTGCTCAACCGCGAAGCACATAATCTAATTTGAGCAGATCATCGTGTCAAGCTTTTTCCCTCTGTCGTTGAACATTTCGGTTGTAACTACTCAGGTGTTTAGGCTGAAGGCTGAAGACTGAAGGTTCTAAATTATCTCGCAAGGCACGAATCGAGCCAAATGAACCACCTCGCAGCAAGCTGCGGGGTATCGTCTTCTGTTCTGGCCCGTCATTCCGTGCTTGACAAGCCTGCCCCGTACTTGATACGGGGGAATCCAGTCGGGCCCTCTGGATACCGGCTTCCGCCGGTATGACGAACTCGCGGCAAGCCGCAGGGAATGAACCCCAGTAGATTCAAGACCTTTTCGAAATTTTGTGTGATTACGCATGACTCACCCTTAAAAGCCTCCAGCCTCCAGCCTATCTACCTTGTAGTTACTCTTGAACTACAACGGCACGTGACGGCGACGCGTCATCACCTAAGGGGAATGGACGATCGGCGGGATATTGGAGTACATAACGGTACCGGACGCCTCCGCCTTGTAGATGGGCTGTGGCGGCGCAGGAGCGGGCGGCGGCGTAGCGACTACCCGTGCGACCGCTCCCCGATAGGAGTCGGGGACAGGCTTGATCACCCCATTTGTGGAACGCTCCCGTTGCCCACGCTGGTACAGACTCAGAACCTTCGTCACGTAATCACGGGTCTCCTTGTAGGGAGGCACCCCCTTGTACCGAAGGACTGCGTTCTCTCCGGCATTATAGGCGGCGAGCACAAGCGTCAAGTCACCCTGGAACCGGTCCATGAGCTGACGAAGGTAGCGGACGCCGGCCCCGATATTTTCGTGAGGATCGTAGGCGTCCCCCACTGAGAGGCGCCAGATGGTGGCCGGCATGAGCTGCATCAACCCTTGCGCTCCCTTGGGTGAGACGGCCTTACGGTTAAAGTTCGACTCCACCTGAATTACGGCTCGAATCAGGCCAGGGTCAAGCTCGTACTCGGCGGCGAAAGCATCGATCAGCTCTGACATATTCGCGGCGGTGAGCCTGGCAGTGCGAGGTAACACCCCTGGTTGGAGCAGCCTGTACTGCGGTGTCGTGGGCGCATTGGTGAAACGGGCGATCCCGTTCTCGTCGGTCTGGTAATAGATCTCGCCCAGTGCCGGCCCTGCTGACAGCAGAACCAAGCCTGCAAGCACGCTCGCGATTGCCCCTCGTTTGCTCACACCGCCTCCTAGTCGTAACCGATCGCCGCAATCTCCACAGTATAACAGACTCGGCATCAGGATGCAGGCCCAATCCGCCCACCTTTGCCTCAGAAGCCGAAACTCGAGAGCAGCCGCTCGGTCAGGTAGTATAGCAGAACGCCGACGAATACCATGAGCGCCATAAGGAAACCTTTCTCGCGGTTTACCTCTGGCATCAGGTCGGACGCCGCCACATAGATCATGACTCCTGCCGATAAGGCCAGCCGATACCCCAGCAACCCCTGGAAGTAGGACGCAAATATGACGCCAACCATAGTCGATACACCCAGGGCAATCGACGAGGCCATCGCCATCCCGCGAGACCTGCCCGCAGCCAGCATGATCGAGCCGACCGTAAACCCCTCGGGGATCTTATGAAGGGCAACGGCGACAAAGACTAAGACCCCCAATCCCATGCTGACATGGAAACCTGACGCGATCGATACTCCATCGAAGAAGGTATGGATCAACAGGCCCACAAGGGCGAATAGGCTTGCCGAGGGCGCTAAGACAGCCTCCACATGGGTCTCCTCACCGAAGTGAAAATGTGAGGCCAGTATGTGTTCAGCAAAATGGATCAAGAGATAACCGGCCAGAATAAGCAGGGGGGCGCGGTCTGTGAGACTCATACTCTCGGGAACCATGCCAAGGAAGGCAGCCCCCAGCATGAAGCCGGCCCCGAGGGCAACGAAGTACTTCAGCAGCACCTCGTCCCATTGCTGTTTAATCGTGACCAGGAGCCCGCCCACCACATTCGCGGCCGCAGCGGCGCTGCCGAAGGCCAGGCTGATGTAGAAAGAGTCCATTGTTGTCGCCTCGTGGGATAGTCGGTGAAAGCGTAAGGTAGCTGTTCGTCTCCCCCCTTGTCAAAGCATTTGTCGTTGTGCCGGACCACCCGGGGGGATTCGCTTTGCCGGGAGGGCTGCTGGAGGTATAATCGAGCTGAAAAGACATGCAGATCTCACAGCGTCAAGGAGGCCTAATGGCGGAAGCAAGCGGAGAGCAGTTTGATGCGTTGGTGCACATCATGGAGCGACTCCGGGCGGATAACGGATGCCCATGGGATAGGGAGCAGACGCGGGAGACCCTGAAGCCGTTCCTGATCGAGGAGGCCTATGAAGTGGTGGAGGCAATCGACGAGGGGGATCCCAAGCACCTCATGGAGGAGCTCGGCGATCTCCTCTTCCAGGTGGTGTTCCACGCACAGGTCGCGGCTGAGCGGCGCGAGTTCACCATTGGGCAGGTCCTGGCGGCGACGGCCGACAAAATGGTGCGCCGCCACCCTCACGTCTTTGGCGACGGCACGGCCTCCACAACTCGTGAGGTCCTGGAGCAATGGGAGGAACTGAAGCGCGAGGAACGCAATACTGTGGCCGCAATCCCCGCGTCAGCCCTGGATGGCGTCCCGAGAGAGTTGCCTGGCCTCCTCCGTGCCCAGCGGCTACAGGACAAGGCCTCGCGAGTCGGATTTGACTGGCCTGAGATCTCGGGGGCGATGGCAAAGGTGGAAGAGGAGTTTGGCGAGCTTAAGGAGGCCATCGGATCTGCTGTGCCAGAGGCAGTTGAGGAAGAATTAGGAGACGTCCTGTTTAGCATGGTCAATCTCGCCAGGTTCCTGAACCTGAGCGCAGAGGACGCCCTTCGAAGGAGTATCGCACGGTTCACGACCAGGTTCCAGCATATGGAGGAGGGGCTACAGCAAGATGGTCGTCGTCTTAAAGAGATGAGCATCGAGGAGATGGACGGGCTGTGGGAGCAAGCCAAGAACCATACCCGCTCCTCTGGCGCATGACATTTTTGGGCCATCCATGAATTGAGTAGGCGAATGATTATACGGCTCGTCGTATGGCTTGCGCTGATAGGTGTCGCGCTCGCGTGGCCTGCCACCACCTACTCCCGGCCGGAGCGCGCTGCTCGTCCAGTGCTGGCGATCCAGGTGGAAGGGGTCATCGCCCCTAGCGCAGCCGACTATATCATCCGCGCCATCAAGCAGGCAGACCACGAGGTGGCCCAGGCCCTGATCATCGAACTGGACACCCCGGGTGGCCTTGATCTCTCGATGCGCTCCATCATCAAGGAGATGCTGGCGGCTGAGCGGCCGATCGTGGTGTACGTCTCGCCAGGCGGGGCCCGCGCTGCGTCCGCCGGCGCCTTCATCACATTGGCAGCCCATGTGGCCGCCATGGCACCGGGAACCAACATCGGCGCCGCCCACCCGGTCAATTTGGGGGGCCCGATGGACAAAGAGATGAGCACGAAGGTCACCAACGACGCGGCCGCCTATATCCGGACTATCGCCGAGCAGCGCGGCAGGAATGCCCAGTGGGCCGAGGATGCCGTGCGCAAGAGCGTCTCGGCGACCGAGAAGGAGGCGCTGCAACTCAAGGTCATCGACCTCGTGGCGGATAAGCTGGATGACCTGCTTGTGGCGCTGGATGGCCGGGAGGTCACGACGGCCCACGGCAAGGTCATGCTGCACACCAAGGGGATTGAGGTCACTCGGATCGAGATGGGCCTTCGGGATAAGATCCTGAAGGTGATCTCCGATCCGACCATTGCGTACATGCTGTTAATGCTGGGCCTGGCCGGGCTCTACTTCGAGCTCTCGACACCCGGCGCCATCCTGCCAGGGGTCCTCGGGGCGATCTGCCTGATTCTGGCCTTTTACGGCTTCCAGACCCTGCCCATCAATTACGCCGGACTGCTCCTCATCCTGCTGGCGATCATTCTGTTCATCGCCGAGGTGAAGGTTACCTCTTACGGAATGCTTACCGTGGGCGGAATTGTCGCCATGATCCTCGGTTCCTTAATGTTGATCAGGAGTCCCGAACCGTTCATGCGGATCTCACTGGGCGCCATCCTGTTGACCACCGCGGCAACGGCGGCCTTCTTCGGCTTCATCGTCACGATGGCCCTCAGGGCCCAGCGCCAAAAGACCACCACCGGCGCAGAGGGCCTCATCGGGCAGATCGGCACAGTCATGACGCCGCTCAAACCGGAGGGAAGCGTCCTGGTGGGGGGTGAGCTCTGGTCGGCTCAATGTGAGGAGGGATCTGAGCCTGGCGACAAGATCAGGGTCCTGTCGGTGAAGGGGCTCATGTTATTCGTCAGCAAAGATAATGGGGCAGCGGCCGTTGAAGCCGATGCAATGTCAACGCAACAGCGACAGGGAGGGCGGATATGAATCCCGTGGAGATTCTCTCAACTGTTTTCGGCTTGGTCCCGATACTCTTTCTCCTCATCCTGGCGCTTTTCATCCTTGCCAGCTCGGTCCGTATACTTCCTGAGTACGAACGGGCCGTGATCTTCCGTCTAGGCCGTCTCGCCAAGGCGATCGTGAATGTGGGCGGATCCGGCAACGGCCCGGGACTGATCCTCCTTATCCCAATGATTGATCGGATGACGAAGGTGAGTCTCCGGACCGTGGCCATAGAAGTTCCCTCCCAGGACGTCATCACCAAGGACAATGTGTCGGTCAAGGTGAATGCCGTGATCTACTTTCGGGTGGTCGACGCGGAGCGCGCCATCGTCCAGGTCGAGAATTACCTCTACGCTACCTCGCAGATCGCCCAAACCACCCTCAGGAGCGTCCTCGGACAGTCCGAGCTGGACGAGCTACTGGCCGAGCGCGAGCGGCTCAACCAGCGGCTCCAACAGATTATCGACCAACACACCGATCCATGGGGGATCAAGGTGACCGTAGTGGAGATCAAGCTCGTGGACCTCCCGCACGAGATGCAGCGGGCCATGGCCAAGCAGGCGGAGGCCGAGCGGGAGAAGCGGGCGAAGATCATCCACGCCGAGGGTGAGCTGATGGCCTCCGCAAAGCTGGCGGAGGCGGGCAGAATCCTGGCCGTAGAACCTGTCACCATCCAGCTTCGATATCTGCAGACGCTCACCGAGATCGCCACAGAGAAGAACTCCACGATCGTCTTCCCGATCCCGATCGACATCTTGAAGATCTTCTTGACCGACCAGAAAAAGTAGCCCACGATGCGGGAACCTGTCACTTCGACAGGCTCAGTGCGCAGCCTGAGCGATGTCGAAGAGGCGGCCAGGGAGTCAGAAGCATGAAGGCCATCTTGAAGGGCGAAGCCAGCTAATACGACCTCGTTATCGGCGATGCAGTGAATCCTGATGCGGCCTGGTACTACCCTTCGCCAGAGGATGCCGCGAAGCAAATTACCGGCCGTGTCGCGTTCTGGAAAGGCGTCCAGGTCGTTGAGTAGCAACTGGTATCGTGTAACAGGGGTCAGCTTACTCTTTCGCCGCACGTCCCCAAATCCCCCCTTTGCAAAGGGGGGGCGGGGGGGATTTCAGGTATTGCGATGAAAAAGGCCACGTTTGGAGCAGGCTGTTTCTGGGGTGTCGAGGCGGCGTTTCGTCAGGTGCCTGGTGTCGTCTCAACGGCAGTCGGGTACATGGGTAGCGCCTTCGAGAACCCGACCTACCGAGACGTCTGCTCCGGCACGACCGGCCATGCGGAGGTTGTCGAGATAGAATATGACCCTTCGCAGGTCTCCTACGACGAACTCCTCGCTCTCTTCTGGTCGATCCATGACCCAACCACCCTGAATCGTCAGGGGCCGGACCTCGGCGCGCAATACCGCTCGGCGATCTTTTTTCACGATGCCGACCAGCAGGATGCCGCACTCGCGTCCAAACGGATGCTGGAACTCAGCGGAAGACACCAGCAGCCGATCGTGACCGAGATGACACCAGCCTCGACCTTTTACCGGGCAGAGGAGTACCACCAGCAATACCTGAAGAAGCGGGCTCAATCTCGCTGTACAATCTAGACAACCTCGCCTTCCTCGTGTATTCTCACCCCCGTGGATACCCCAAGAGACCAATCCCCGCTTAAAGCATGCTGGGACAAGCTCCTGAGATTGCTGGTTCAGCACTCCTTCCAGCACAGCGCCGAGCCCGTCTTCACCTTGGCCTCCGGCCGAAAGAGCCGCTACTACATCAACTGCAAGAAGACGACATTCCTATCGGAGGCGATGCCGCTTCTCGGCCAGCTCTTCTTCGAGCAGATCAAGGCTATTGAACAAACAGGTGGGAAGCAGATCACCGCCGTCGGGGGACTCACGCTTGGCGCAGACCCGATTGCGTACGCCATCGCCTATCACAGCGCCCTCGCAGGTGAACCAATTCAGGCCTTCAGTGTCAGAAAGGAACCGAAAGGGCATGGAGCCCAGAAATGGGTGGAAGGATTCGAGCAGCCAGGTGCGAGGGTTGTGATCATTGAGGATGTCGTCACCACCGGCGCCTCGACCCTCAAAGCGATTGAAGGCGCGCTGCATGCAGGCTTTGCGATCGCCAAAGTACTGGCCCTTGTTGATCGCCAGGAGGGCGGCCGCGAAGAGTTGCAGAAAAGTGGGTATGGCCTAGAGTCGATTTACACCACCGAGGATCTGATGCGAGTTGCAGGCCAGGTGGGGTAAGCTTCGCGGGGTCATTGCGAGCGTTCGTAGTCGTTCCCATGCGTGCAGGTTCTTTACAGGAGGTGACGGCCCGATGAAGATGCTGAAGTGCGCCGGTTTGGTCCTGATTGCCGTTCTACTGGCCAGTTGCTCGGCGATGCAGGTTGCCCTGGAAAAGAAAGATCTCAAGGTAGAAACCAGGATGTCCGACACCATCTTCCTGGATATCGAGAATCAGGCGGAACGAACGGTCTTTATCGATATCAAGAACACCTCAGACAAGGAGTTTGACATCAAGCCCCTTGTCATCAGCAGGCTGCAGGCGAACGGCTACAAGGTCACCACGAATCCGAAGGAGGCCTTCTATATTCTGCAGGGCAATGTCCTCTATGTGGGACAGGCCGATCCCTCGGCGTTGAGAGCAGCGGTTGCTGCTGGGTACGGCGGCACATTAGCAGGCGCCATGGGCGGCGCCCTGATCGGCGGAGCCGCGGGTGGTGGCTCAGGCGCGCTATACGGCGCTGGCATCGGCGGCTTGGTGTTCGCCGGGGCCGAGATGATCGCGGGCTCTATGGTGAAAGATGTCACCTACACCATCGTCACCGACCTTATGATCTCAGAAAGGTCCAAGGAGGCGGTCGAGCAAACGGTACAGTCTAATCTCCAGCAGGGGAGCGGCTCTGCCATTAGACAGACCAGCCGGACTACTGCAGAAAGGAAACGATATCAGACACGGATCGCCTCAACGGCCAATCAGGTGAACCTGAAGCTGGAAGAGGCGTTGCCTTCCTTGACGGAAGGTCTGGCAAAATCGATCGCCGGGATCCTCTAGCGATCGGTCTCTGCGGGGAAGACATGGCCGCACGCAGATGGCGGCTGTCCCACCCTGGGAAATAACCCGCTGGACAATCGAGGCGCTTTTCGCTAATCTTAAGACCCTTCGCGCGTCAGGGCAGAAACGAGATTCCCCAGCGTCGATCCGCGAAAAATAGTCAGAGATGGGGGGTTAGCTCAGTTGGGAGAGCGCAGCGTTCGCAACGCTGAGGCCAGGGGTTCGAATCCCCTACCCTCCACCAACTTCCACTGTAACTACAAGGTGTTTAGGCTGAAGGCTCTGAATTATCTCGCAAAGCACGAATCAAGCCATTCAAGACCTTCTCGGTAACTCTTCTTTCGGAAACCCTGTGGTTACCCCTAAAAGCCCTCAGCCTTCAGCCTATCTACCTGCGTAGTTACGATTGCTTCACTTCGTTCGCAGTGACAACTTTCTATCGCTGTTCTGGGGGCTCACTTACTCTCGCCAGGGTGGTGTTCTTGAGGTTTGGATTCTGATCCTGGAGGTGCCATCCCCTGCTGGCGCTGCATCATCAGCTTATCCATCATCTCATCCATCATTCGCATATGTTTCTTCATCTCCTGCATGAGCTGTTGCTGGTCCTTCATTTCCTCCATCATCATACAGTTCTGCATCCCGCCCATCTCTTTACCCTGCTTCATCATGCCCATACCAGGCATCCCACCCTGCTGCATTCCACCCATTTGGTGATCCTTCATCATCATGCAGGGCTGAGACTGTTGCGCCAGCACGGACGCTGCCGTCATAAACACCATAGCTACCGCCAACGTACCCGCAAACTTCAAGGGATTCATGCGCGTTCCTCCTTCTTCCAAAAGGGTTACCATTAAAACCATACCAGGCAGTGAACCTGCCCAACACCCATCGTGTTCTACTCCATTCTACATCAAGATCGGTGTTTTGGGAGCATCAGTCTTAAAAAAGGGGAAGAGTCTGTGTCGCACCAGTTCGCGCGAGCTGCCGGCCCCTCCAGACCTCGAAGATGACGGGGTACACGATCAGCTCGAGGATGAACGACGTGATGACCCCGCCAATCATGGGAGCGGCGATCCGCTTCATCACGTCGGCCCCGGCTCCATGGCTCCACATGATCGGGAGCAACCCCATCAGGATCGCCATGACGGTCATCATCTTCGGCCGAATCCGCCTCACCGCCCCCTCGCTGATCGCCTCTTGGAGGTCTTCCATCGTGCGCATGCGCCCCGCGTTGCGCCGTTTCTCGTACGCATGGTCGAGATAGAGGAGCATGATGACCCCTGTTTCAGCATCGACGCCGGCCAGGGCGATGATTCCGACCCAGACCGCGACACTTAGGTTGTAGTCGAGCAGATAGATGAGCCAGAAGGCGCCGATGAGAGAGAAGGGCACGGCGAGCAGGACGATGAACACTTTCGTAACGCTCGCCGTATTGAAGTACAGGAGGACGAATACGATCAGCAAGGTGAGCGGGATGACGATCTTTAGCCGCTCCTTGGCCCGCTCCATGTACTCGAACTGCCCGCTCCAGACGAGATGATACCCCTGGGGGAGCGTCACCTTCTCGGCGACCACGCGTTGGGCATCGGCGACGTAGCTGCCGATGTCGCGGTCGGCAACATCGACATAGACATAACCTACGAGCTCGCCACCCTCGCTCCGGATCAGGGTGGTTCCGCTTGACATCCTGAGGTCAACGAGCTGCGTAATGGGAATCTGGGCGCCCATCGGGGTCGAAACCAACACGCGCCTCAGACCGTCCAGGCTGTCCCGCAGGCCACGGAAGTAGCGGACGTTGACCGGGAACCGCTCACGCCCCTCGATCGTTGTCGTGACGGTGCTGCCGCCGATGGCGGTCTCGATGACGTCTTCTACGTCGGTCACGGTGAGGCCATAGCGGGCGATCTCGTCCCGCTTGATCTCGAAATCGAGGTAGTAGCCTCCTGCCACACGCTCCGCAAAGACATTCCGGGTGCCCGAGACATGCTTGAGCGCCGCCTCGATCTCCAGGCCGATGCTCTGGATCGTCTCCAGTTTCGGCCCGAGCACCTTGATCCCTACAGGGGTCCGGATCCCGGTGCTGAGCATGTCGATCCTGGCCTTGATCGGCATCGTCCAGGCGTTGGTCACGCCAGGGATCTGCAGCGCCTTATCCATCTCGTCGATCAGCTTCTCGACCGTCATCCCCTTCCGCCACTGCTCCTCCGGTTTCAGGTTGATCACAGCCTCAATCATCTCCAGGGGCGCCGGGTCGGTGGCGCTGGTGGAGCGCCCCCCTTTGGCGAAAACCGACTCGACCTCCGGGAAGTGCTTGATGATCCGGTCCTGGATCTGCAGGAGCTGGGAGACCTGAGTGATCGAGGCGCCGGGTAGCGCCGTCGGCATGTAGAGAAGGGTCCCTTCGTAGAGGGGCGGCATGAACTCCGAGCCAAATTGAAGGAACACCGGCACAGTGGCCGCCATGGCAAGGAGGGCTATACCGAGGACGGTCTTTTTCCACCTGAGCGCGAGGTGGACCACCGGCTGGTAGACCCAGATCAGGAATCGGTTGATCGGGTTCTTCTCCGCAGGCTGGATCTTTCCCCGGACAAGGAGGACCATGAGCAGCGGCCCAAGCGTGACGGCGAGGAAGGCCGAAAAGAACATGGAGAATGTTTTCGTAAAAGCCAGTGGGCGGAAGAGCCGGCCCTCCTGTGCCTCCAGCGTGAAGACCGGAAGGAAGGAGACCGTAATGATCAGCAATGAGAAGAAGAGCGGACGCCCCACCTGTTGGGCCGCCTCGATCAGGAGGCGGGTCCGGTCGATCGGACGCCCCTCCTTCTCCCACTCCTCCAGCCGCGTGTGGGCGTTCTCTACCATGATGATGGCAGCGTCGATCATAGCGCCAATCGCAATGGCGATCCCCCCCAGCGACATGATGTTCGAGCCGACGCCGATGTAGTACATGGCGATGAACGACATCAGGATGGCGACCGGTAGGGTCAGGATCACCACCAGCGCGCTCCGAAAATGAAAGAGGAACACGATGATCACGAGACTGACGATCAGGCTCTCCTCGATCAGCTTCTCCTTGAGTGTGGCGATGGAGCGGTAGATCAGGTCGGATCGGTCGTAGGTGGTGACGATCTTGACGCCCTCCGGCAACGAAGGCGCGATCTGCTGAATCTTGGCCTTGACCCGCTGGATGACGTCCAGGCTGTTCTCGCCGTACCGGATCACGACGATCCCGCCGGCCACATCACCCTGGCCGTTCAGCTCGGCGACGCCACGGCGAATATCCGGACCGAGTCCGACCCGGCCGATGTCCCGGACGAGGATCGGGGTCCCGCGTTCGTCAGTCCCGACGGCAATCGCCTCGATGTCTTTGAGGGACTTGATGTAGCCGAGGCCACGAACCATGTACTCGCGTCCGTTAAACTCCACCACCCGGCCTCCGGTATCCTTGTTCCCCTTCCGGATCGCCTCGATCACCCGCTCCAGAGGCAGCTTAAAACCCAGAAGAGTGGCGGGATCGATCGAGACCTGATACTGCTTGACGAAGCCGCCCACGCGCGCCACCTCGGCCACCCCCGGCACCGCTAAGAGCCAGTGGTGAACGTACCAGTCGTTCAGTGTCCGGAGCTCGGCCAAGTCGTGCCGGCCGGTCTCGTCTACAAGCGCATACTCGAACCCCCAGCCCACGCCGGTCGCATCTGGCCCCAGAATCGGGGTCACACCCTGGGGCAACCTGCCTTGAACCCCTTGCATATACTCAAGCACGCGTGACCTCGCCCAGTAGAGGTTCGTGCCGTCCTCGAAGATGATGTACACAAAGGAGATGCCAAAGAAGGAGAAACCCCGGACCGCCTTGACCTTGGGGGCCGAGAGGAGCGAGGTCACGATGGGGTAGGTCACCTGATCTTCAACTAACGTCGGGCTCCGCTCTGCCCACTCCGTTTGAACGATAACCTGAACGTCTGACAGGTCAGGGATGGCATCCAAGGGCGTGTTCCGCAGAGCCCAGATCCCCCAGACGATAGCGAAGAGGGTGAAGAGGCCGATGATGAATCGGTTGGTGGCGCTCCACTCTATCAATCTCGATATCATCAGTTGCGTCCCTTGCGTCTATCGCGTTATTGCGTTTGTTGCGTTCATTCCCTTGAGGGTTGATACCCCGCGGCTTGCCGCGAGTTCGTCATACCGGCGGAAGCCGGTATCCAGAGGGCCCGACTGGATTCCCACGTATCCAGTACGGGGCAGGCTCGTCAAGCACGGAATGACGGGCCAGAACAGAATACGATACCCCGTAGCTTGCCGCGGGGTAGTTCATTTGTGTCGATTGCGTTTGTTGCGTTACGTTGCACGCAATGGACGCGGTACGCCGAACGCACCCCACACATCGTACCAAATCCCCCGTCCCCCCCTTTTGCAAAGGGGGGTTGAGGGGGGTTTTGCACCTTGCACCGGGCGCAGCAAGCAGCGCCCCTACTTCTTCGGGGCCATCTCCATGCCGGACATGCCGCCCATCCCACCGACGGCAGCCTTGAGCTGGCTCTCGGAGTCGATCAGGAAGTTCGCGGAGGTCACTACCCGCTCGCCGGCCGAAAGACCAGTCAGGATCTCGGCGTAGCCCTCCACACGCGCGCCCACCTTCACGTCCCTCGGCTCGAAGGTCCCCTGTCCCTTATCGATGAAGACGAGCTGTCTTGTCCCGCTGTCCATGAGCGCCTCATCGGGCACAACGAGACGCTTGCCAAACGGGATCTTCAGCTCAACGTTGGCATACATCTGAGGCTTGAGTTTCCAGTCTTTTGTGTTGGAGAACTCGAAGCGGACCTTCACCGTGCGGGTTTTCTCCGTCAGGACCGGGTAGATGTAGCTCACCTTGCCGCGAAAGAGCTCTCCGGGGTAAGAGGCTAGGGTCACGCTCGCCGCCTGGCCAAGCTTGACCGCGGGAACCTCGTATTCGTAAATCTCACCCTGGACCCAGACGTTGGAAAGGTCGGCAACCTTGTAAAGGCTCTCACCGGGCATCACCTTCTTGCCGCGAACAGCCATCTTTTCGATGACAACCCCATCGATTGGCGAGTAAATCGTCAAGCTCTTGCGTGGCGTCCCTGTTCGCTCAAGGGTGGCGATATCCTCGTCGCTGATGTCCCAGTACTGCAGACGCCGCCTCGAGGCATTCACCAGCGTCTCCGCCCCAGAGACGATATCCGCGAAGCGGCTCTTGGCCAGCGTCTCCCTCGCTCGCAACGCCTGCAGGTGCTCCTCCTGGGTCGAGACCAGATCCGGACTGTAAATGGTGAGGAGCGGCTGACCCTTTTTAACTGCCTCCCCGGTAAAGTTCACAAGCAGGCTCTCGATCCACCCCTCGATCTTGATGTTGACGTCGGCGAGACGTCGTTCGTCGAACTCCACCACCCCGACCGTCCGAATCGTCCGCTCAATCGACCGGTATTCGACCAGGCCGGTCTTCAGCCCGATCAACTGCTGTCGCTCCGAGCTGACCATCACCGCTCCGGGAGCCATCTGCATCTCGGATGCAGCCGGCGGCGGCAACGCCTCGCGTCCAACGTGCTCGCCCTTGGCCGGGGCCTGGGCCATCGGTTGGCGAGGGGGTGGTAGGCCGCCGCCGCGCTCCCTGAGTCGCGTGCCGCCGGCATACCACACAAAGAAGACCCCTGCGGAGGCAGCAACCAGGACAACCCAGGCGATAACCCACTTGCCCTGATGCGTGTTATTCCTCATTCGGTTCTCCTTCATGTAACCGGGCGCCGACGACCCACTCCAACCTTGCCAGGCTTATCTGGTGCTCTCCCAGCGTCCGGTAGTACTCTTTCTCGAAATTGAAGAGCGTCAGTCGGCTATCCAAAAGGGTGAGAAAATCGACCCTACCCACCTGATAGCCGGCAACGGCAGAGTCCAGTGAGAGTCGGGCCTGTGGAATCAGGCCGGTCTCGATCAGATCAATGAGCTTGTGTCCCTTCTCGATATCGGCCACCAATTCCTTCACCATCGAGAACACCTCGTTTCTGGTGGCCTGATACTGCTCCTTGGCCGAATTGATCAAAGCCGATGTCTCTGCGACCTGCCGGTCCTGTTTGGTCCTGAAGTAGAGGGGGATGTTGATTGAAAACCCCGCTGAGAAGAAGTCAGAATGCTTTGCGATGGTAGAGTCTTCGCGAAAAGCATAGCCCAGGCTCATCGTGAGATCCGGGAAGTATCTCTTCCTGGCAAGCGCATTGGCCGCCTTACTCCGCTCGATCTCCTCCTGAAGCCCCTTAAGCAAAGGCCGGTTCTCCAGGGCTCTGGTCTGGAGCTCCGTGAGGTCCATCGGCAACTCGGCCTTCGACACCTCCCCAGTCCGACCAAGTGGCGTTTGGGAGGGACGGTTCAGGATTGCATTCAACCTGGCGCCTGCAGCCTCACGGCTCTGTTCCAACCGGATCTGCTCGTCCAGCAATTTCGACAGTTCCACCTGCGCCTTCAGGACATCCTGCTGAATCCCCTTGCCGACACTGTATTTCGTCTCAGTGATTGTGACGAATTCTCTCAGTAGCTCACGATTTTTCTCCACGATCTCCAGTGAGTGGTCGATGGCGTACAGTCCGTAGAAGACCTCTTTGACCCGACGCACGATCTCGTTTCGCTTATCCCGATACGCCAGGCCGATCGCGTTGGCCTCCCGTTGGGCAACCTCGCTTCGCAGGCCCAGCTTCCCGAAGAAGGGAAGCGCCTGAGAGACGCTGAGCTTCTTCATCGTCATATCTTCCCGTGTGAAGCTGAAAGAGTGGGTGGGGAGGTTTTCGATCTCAAAGCCCAGCATCGGATCGTCAAGCGACCCTTCCTGCGGAGGCCGTTCTCTCGCCGCATCCCATCTCTGCCCCTCAGCCCTGATCTCCGGATTCGCAGCGAGGGCCTCCTGGATGAGTGGCTGAAGGCGGAGCATCTCCTCCTCTGCGACCGCCGCTCCTCCCAGCCCAACATTCGCAATGCCGGCAACAAGGATAAGAACACCGATTTTCAAGGCTCTGGTCATCTCCACCTCTCCATTCTTACGTACAAACCTGCCGCTCGGCCTACAATCCCGATTGATCCGAATTGGGAGTTACGGCTAGTGTAGTGTCTCACAAATCCCTTTACAATCCGTTCGTGGTGAGCTTGTCGAATCCATGAACGGAACCCATTGAAATACTTCACCCTTCGACACGCTCAGGGCGAACGGAATGTGTAAAGAAGCGTTGGATACACTACGCTAGAACCTTCTACAGCGATCTTTCGGGGCATGGAACTTCCTGCGCCGTCCTGATTGCTAAAGCGAGAGTCCAGCGAGCCGTCAGTTAGAAAAAGGCGAACCGAGGGGGTTTAAGGAGAGAAAAAGCGGGGGCCTGGGGAACAACGATCAACGCTGAAAGGGCAAAGAGAAGCACATTCATCACGATCACAAGCTGGAAGACCTTGGCGAGATCAACGGTGCAAAGCATGGAGGGGGCACTCGTCGATCCGTGGTGTGCGGCCATACCGCAGGGGGTCATGCATAAGCCCACGGCGAGAACAGCTATCAGGACGAACTTTGTGATGGTCTTGTGATGGCCCAGTGCTCTCACGGGCATGTTTCCCTTCCCTTACGATCTTGAGTTTCACCCAGAAGCAGAAGCAAGGGTTATGCCGACACGTGATGTAGAGCGACTGCGCTTAGGCTATCATGGACGCTGCGACTTGTAAAGTGCGACACGATGACCAGAATAGCGACTAACAGCGCAACCCGTTCATTGGCCTGTCATGACATCTTCGTAGGGGCGGGGTTGATCCCCGCCCGTTGATCGGGAGGGCATAAAGCCCCCCTACTGTGTGAGCCATTGTTGGGCTCAGGCTTGGCCCTTGACAGGGTGCGTGCTAGAGTTAGCTAGTTTCCTGCCTTCGAGCAAGGAGGTGCCCATGGACGAAAACAGTGTTGCGGCGGTACTCGGTAAGCTGGATTTTGAGATCTTTGTCCTTACCGCCGCCCATCAGGACCGATGTAGTGGCCAGATTGTGTGCTGGGTGGTACCGACGACGATCGTCACGAAGGTCCCCCGCATTCTGGTCGGGATTGGCAGGACGACCTTTACCCGTGAGATTATCGAGGTCAGCCGAAGGTTTGCGTTGAACCTCCTCGGGAAGGATCAATGGCCGTTGGTGGCCCACTTCGGTTTTCGGTCCGGCCGAGATATGGATAAGTTTGCGACCGTCCCCTTTGAGCGCGGGGTGACCGGCAGCCCACTCCTGCTAGGGACTGTCGGCTACCTGGAGTGCGAGGTCAGAACAGTCCTCGATACTGGGGCTCACCTCTTTTACCTGGCTGACGTCATTGAGGGCAAGGTCGTGGCCGACCGAAGCCCTCTCTGCCTCCACCACTTGCCCGAAGTGTTGCCCCCGCAGGATTTCGCTACCATGCGGCGGCTCCTGGAGCAGGACGCCCAGTGTAATCTTGGGCTCCTCTAAAAAAGCAGCTATCAGCAACAAGCTTAGCTGACAGCTTATAGCTGATAGCCGTCTTTCCCGACCCCTTGGGGCCAGTAACACCCCCCCACGATGGGTATCTCGGTTTTGCCTAAGATCTCCTAGCGGACCCACGAGGCGCCCTCCCATCCATCTAACCGGCCCTTTGCCACATGGCGCCATTCGACGAGCTCGTGGAAGATCCCGTCAAAGTACGCCTTAAAGTCGGGGGCCACATCGGCGACGGAGAGGATACCAAGCAGCTTCTGGCCATCCTCGACAACAGGGAAGCGCCTGACTTTGCGCTGGCCAAAGAGCCGCGCGGCCTCAGCCATCTCGAAATCGGGAGTGATCGTGAAGGGGTTGCGGGTCATGATCTCCTCAACCCGTGTAGTCTGCGGGTTCCGCGCTTCGGCGACACACCTGAGGGCGATCTCTCGGTCGGTAATGAGGCCGAGAAGCTTGCCCTCGTTGGAGACCAGAACGCACCCCACCTTGTAGTCGCGCATCTTGCGCGCCACCTCGGCAGCGGTCTCCCGCGGTGAAGCCGTCACCAACTTGGTCACCATGCCGTCTCGCACCTTCATCTTACATCCCTCCTTCCAGCTGCTCCTTTCGACCATCCCTTCTCAAAAATAGTACAGCCCCCTAGGCAGGCGGCAGGACCTAAAGGGCTGTACACTCACCTCGACCTCTTGCGAATTCGACCGCTCAGACATTTCTACTTCCACACCGCCCCCACGGACCCACCTCCTCTCCATGGGGCACGCTTACACATTGCCGCCTTCACGATAAACATAGTAACCAACCTCATTCCTGTCAAGGATGCAGGCCGTCCCAAGAACAGCGATAGACTTCGCAACTACTCGATTCCTCGCGTCATTGCGAGCACCCGAGAAATAGGTAAATAGGGACAGACACTCCTTTATTGACTTCCCTTCTTGGTCTTCCCCTCTGCAACACGTGTATTACTCGTCCAGTTTCCTTCGCACCTCCCAGATGATCCCGTCTCTTCGCAGTGGCCGCTCTATCATCGTGTGCCTTCGAATCGCTGTCGTTCCGAAAGACCGTCTGGCGATCATTCCCTCGTTGCCTCACATGATACGGGTGACTTGGTGCAACGGTTTGGGTAATCCGTAACAGGCACGATCATGACCGCACACACCACGAATCGTCACGATAATAGTGTCTGTCCCAATACTGTTCGGCACATAATTTGCCGCTACTGAGCATGGAGTAATAAAACAGGTGTGATTTCTTCCTGACGGAATACCCCTTAAAAAAGTTTCATGAACCCCTTCATTTTTGCTGGACTCACGCGTTTTTTTATGTGATATTCCACGGCATGGAACAATCCATGACCGTAAATGTCCAGCAAATCCGACAGCTGCTTACTGCCAACCCCGACTGGCACCGCACCCGCCTCTCTTTGGAGATTTGCAGGTTGTGGAACTGGCAAAGTCCCACAGGGCAATACAAAGACATGGCCTGCCGCAGCCTCCTGCTGAAACTGGAGCGAGCTGGCTCTATTGTGTTGCCTCCCCGCCAGGGGAAACTTACTTTTACGTCCCGTCCTTCTTATCCATCTGTTCCATATCGAAAGGAAGGGATCAGCGACAGTCTCAAGGCATTGATTCCCCTTCGGATCACGGTTGTAAGCCTCAAATCGGAGGATTATGCGCTGTTCAACTGCCTCTTGTCACAATATCATTACCTGGGTTACCGTGGCGCTGTAGGGGAAAACATCAAATACCTGATTCGCGATGCTTCGCACCGCCCCCTGTCCTGTCTCCTGTTTGGCCATCCTACAGAAAGGCAATCTCACTGCCGCAACCTGCACCGATTGCCATGGCGCTCACGAGATCCGACGAGCTGCCGATCCCGCCTCTGGCGTCTTCAAGCAGAACGTCGCCGTCACCTGCAAGC